>JAGLSW010000920.1 GCA_023135565.1 Candidatus Aminicenantota bacterium
CCAAACTTTTGTAAAAGTTTGATCAAAACTTTTTATAATCGAGAATCAAAAGCGCTCTCTGCCGCGCAGCGGCTCATAGGGTGTGTTCGGTCGCAGCTCACGGTTCGTTCCGCTGCGGGTTCACAACGGCAGGCGCGTAGGCTCTTTTCTCATGAATCTTCAACAACGTTCCCAATACCTGCCTCAACTGCTTCCTCTCCACTAACATGTCCAACATGCCATGCGCCTCGAGAAATTCCGACTTCTGGAACCCGCTGGGCAAATTCTGACCGATGGTCTGCTGGATTACCCGCGGCCCGGCAAACCCGATCAATGCATCCGATTCAGCCAATATCACATTGCCTAACATCGCAAAAGAAGCTGATACACCCCCAGTCGTAGGGTCAGTGAGCAGCGTGAAAAAAGGCAATCCGCTGTCATTCAATCGCTTCACGGCAGCAGAGGTCTTGGCCATCTGCATCAACGAAAAAATCCCTTCCTGCATCCGCGCTCCACCGGAACAAATTACCAAAATAGCCGGCAGCCCGTTCTCTTTCGAATATTCCAACATACGGGTGATCTTCTCACCTACTACAGAACCCATAGAAGCCATCATAAACCGCGGGTCCATCACTCCAAATGTAGTAGGCAATCCTTTGATCTTACATACGCCGGTTACTATCGCCGAATCCTGTTTGGTGTCGGCCACTGCCTTCTTCATCCTGTCGCTGTACTTAGGAAAACCAAGAGGATCCAGGCTTTTCATGTTTTTATCAAATTCCTGGAAACTCCGCTTATCACTGAGCATCTTTATCCTAATGGGCGCGTCGAGCCTGATCTGATGGCCGCATTTGGAACATACATAATGGGCGCGCTTCAAAAAAGCAATAAAATGACTGGTCTTACAACGATTACATACTGGAAATAACATCGACATCTCTTTTCTCCTCAGCTAAAAAATTTCTCCACGAAATCCGTGGTGTATCGACCACTCAAAAATTCCTTGTTCTTCAATACAACTTTATGAAAAGGTATGGTGGTCTTTATCCCTTCTATACAAAATTCATCCAACGCCCGCTTCATCCGCTCTATGGCTTCCTTCCTACTGCCGCCTTTGGTGATGAGTTTCGCTACCATGGAGTCATAATAAGGAGGAATCTTATAACCGGGGTAAACCCCGGAATCAACCCGTACCCCGGGCCCTCCGGGTACCATCAACTGCGTAACCTGACCGGGGTTGGGATTAAAATTATTATCCGGGTCTTCAGCATTAATACGGCATTCGATAGCATGACCGGTCCTTTTAATGTCTTCCTGCTTAATATCCAGCTCTTCCCCGTTGGCGATCCTGATCTGGTACTTGATCAAATCGATGCCGGTGATCTCCTCGGATACAGGATGCTCCACCTGGATGCGGGTGTTCATCTCCATAAAATAAAAATCCTTTGTCCTGGGATTATAAAGAAATTCAATGGTTCCGGTTGAGTCGTATTCTACCGATAGGGCGGCTCTAACAGCTATCTCTCCCATCTTCAAGCGGGTCTCTTTGTCCACTAATGGCGAGGGGGCTTCTTCTAAAAGTTTCTGGTGCCGCCGCTGGATAGAACAATCACGCTCGAAAAGATGCACCGCATTGCCATGCCGGTCTCCCAATATCTGTACCTCTATGTGCTTGGGCGCAGAAATATATTTCTCGATATAAACCCGTGCGTCACCAAAAGCCTGCTGGGCTTCATTAGCAGCATAATTATAAGACTTCTCTAATTCACTCTCCTCTAATACGATGCGCATCCCTTTGCCGCCGCCTCCGGCAGAGGCTTTGATAATAACCGGGAAACCGATCTGCTCCACGATTTTATGGGCTTCTTCCAGGTTGTCGATAATACCATCTGAACCGGGTACTACCGGTACACCTGCTTCTTTCATTAATTCTTTGGCTTTGGCTTTGTCTCCCATGCGGCGGATCACATTCGATTTGGGGCCGATAAATACGATCCGCAGGGCCCGGCAGGCTTCGGCAAATAAAGGATTCTCCGCTAAAAAACCGTAACCGGGATGAATGGCGTCAGCCTTTACACCCTGGGCCGCGGCAAGAATATTTTGGTAAAAAAGATAACTTTCCGCTGCCGGCGGCGGGCCGATGCATACCGAACGGTCGGCTAACTTGACTGCCAGCGAATCCTTGTCCGCGGTGGAATGAACCAATACAGTCTCTATTCCCAATTCCCTGGCCGCCCTGATGATTCTCACGGCAATTTCTCCCCGGTTGGCTATCAATATCCTGGATATCATGATCTTAACCGTTTAAAACTAACCTTCCTGTTCTATTTTGAACAGGGGCTGTTGAAACTCGACCAGTGCCGCGTTGTCTACGCAAATCTCTTTAACGACTCCATCTACATCGGTCTGTATCTCGTTCATACTTTTCATGGCTTCCACGATGCACAGCACATCACCGCTGCTCACCTTATCGCCTACTTCTACGAAAAACTCGGCCTCAGGCGCGGGGGAACGGTAAAATGTTCCCACTAAAGGCGCTTCGACTATGTGGTAATCATCGGCGGGTTGTTCCCCGGCGGCAGGAGAGCCTGCTTCCGACTCGCCGGCAGTACCGCTTTCACTCACTGCTTCCGCTGTTTTCGGTACCGGCATGGGAACAATCCCGGCCCCCGCGTCGGCAGCGGTAGGAGAACTTACCATAACCGGCCGGCCGCCTCTTTTTACCTCTACGATGGTTTTGCCTTCTCTTAAAGTAACTTCGGCTATATCATACGCCAGCATAACCTGGAACAACTCTTGTAAATCCACATCTTTGAATTTCACTATTCACCTCCGCGGCAACTTAGTCTGATAGTCTCGATGATTTTTCCCCATCATTTGTATTCATGATAAATTTCTATATGGCTATCCTGCTTCAACTGTTCGATATACTTTTTTATTTCCTTCTGCATCTTACTCTCTTTGATGACCCGGACTATCTGTTCTCTAACTTCTTTAAATTCGATTAACCGGGACTCTTTAAGGTTAACCAATTGGATAATATACCAACCGTTATCAGTCCCAATCCATGGGGATAACCCGCCTTTTTTGAGCTTAAACGCAGCATCCTCTATCGCTGCGCTTAATTCACCTTTTTTAAAAGTGCCTAAGAGAATTTTATTGTCCGGGTTGGGTAACTCGGAGTACTCTTTACCAACTTCTTCAAAATTGGCGCTGCCTTTCAGCTTGCCGCTAATTTCAGCCTTCTTCTCTTCCAGCGCGCTCTTTACAAAATAATTATCCTTATTAAGAAAAATACAATTTAAGGTCAACTCTGCCGGTTCCGTGTACTTACCGATATTCTTCCTATAATATTCCATGATTTCTGAATTGCCCACCTGTATCCTTTGACCTATCTCGTTCTGGATCAACGTCTGGGTGATTATTTCATTCTTCCTGATTCTTCTCCACTCTTCGTAATCCACACCGCTGGCAATTATGGCTTTCTTTAACGCCTCCCTGGTGGGGATATCGTTTTGTTTCATTATCTCCTGGATCACAACTTCTAAATATTGATCCACTTCATAATTCTTTTCCTTTGCCGTTGAAAGCAGCACTTTCTGCTCGATCAGCAAGTTTAATAATTGCCCTTTCCTCTCGGCAAGTACTTTCGCCAGTTCTTCACCTTTGAAGTTTTTCCGCAGTTCGGTGGTCATGCCCTGCTCGAAATGCTTCAACTCAGTGTAAGTGATTATCTCATCATTGACGACAGCATATATTTTTTCGATAACTTCAGTCCCGGTAAAAGCGTAATTAGCGAGAAGAACCGTTATCGCGGCTGTCAGCAGTAATCTTTTGCTTGGTTTCATCTTCATTATCTCCTTTTATATCCTGGTATTTAAAATAGAGCTGGTTATACCTTATATCGATTTGCAGCTCCTTTTTTAACTTTTCTAAGTAATCCCGGTAAGCTCGATTCAGTTTCCACGAAAGTAGTTTGTTCTTTATCTCAGCTTCTACATTTTTAATATAGAGCAGCCGGCCGTCTCGCTTTTGTTTGGTTACTTTGAATATATGAAATCCGTAAGGTGATTCGATAACAGGACTGATTTCATTTATCTTTAACGAAAACACTACGTCTTCCATCTCTTTGGGGAGTACGCCCTCCTCAAAATAGCCCAGCAAACCGCCGTTTTTGGCCTCGCTGGATTTGGAATGAGTCCCGGCCAGTTTTTCGAAGTCCTGGGGATTGTTTTTTAGAACGCTGCGTATATTTAGGGCCTCTTCTTTATCTTTCAATAAAATCTGGTAAAGCAGTACTTCTTTCTTCTTGGTGAATTCACCATGGTTGTCGTTATAGTATCGACGAATCTCCTCGGCGCTGACATCGATATCTTTATAAACCCGGGCATATAAATATTTTTGCAGCCTTATAGATTTCATTATCGCGGTTTTATCCGCATTTCCATCTTTAATACCCAGTCTTCCCATGTAACCGGCGTATTCATCCCGGGGCACCGGTATATCTTCTAAGTATGCCGATGACAGGATGATTTCGTTTTCTACAAAAGAGTCGAAAATCCGCGACATGAACCGCAAGTTTTTTTGCATCCCGGCTGTACCCGGATAATTAACCTGGATGTAGTTTTTTAAATCCCGGTTGGAAAATCGACTGCTGTCGATTATTAAAATGATCTTGCTATCGACGTTATCCTGGAGCTGTTCCTTCTCTTTCCCGGTTTGTTCGGGACTTTTCCTTTGTTCAGCAGGTTCGTCTTTGCATCCGCCGTATACGAAGACAAGAACCGCCACCAGTAAAAAAATTCGTACTTTTTCTTTTTTCATTTTTTCCAGGTGTCAATTATATAACAATTTTGCTGATCTTTCAAATTAAATTCCCCTAAATCTCTTAAATTGTCCCGGCAGCCCCAAAAAAAACTTTGCCTCATCGAGAGAACAAAATGCGAAAATACAAGCCGGGACTATTGCTATTAATAAGACAATATGTTATATTTCCTTCTCCTGGTATTTTATACAAAATACGTTTTCCGGGACTTCGCTTTAGAAGCCTAAAATGGCCCGGAAACGTTTGAGTCTGCTAAAACAAAACCATTTTCAAATAAAAAAAATTTTACACGGAGATTGAACAATGGATATAAAAACGATTGCCGTAGTCGGAGCCGGTGTCATGGGCAGCGATATCGCACTTGACCTTTCCTGTTTCGGCTATAATGTTATCTTGAAAGACCTGGATAATGAAACCCTGGAAAAAGCCGAGGATAAAATCGAAAAGGATTTTAAGATGGTAAAAATGATGAAAAAGGATATCAAAGCGCTTTCCAGCTCCGATATCCTGGGAAACATCACGTTTACCACTTCTTATGAGGATTTTGCCGGTGTGGATTTCCTTATCGAAAACATTATAGAGGACTGGGAACAAAAAAAAGCACTTTACTTAGAACTCCAAAAAGTATGCCGCGAAGACATTATCTTCGGGGTGAACACCAGTTGTATCTCGATTACGAAAATCGGGGCGCTGATGCCCTACCCCGAAAAAGTAATCGGCATGCATTTTATGAACCCGGTGCCTCTAAAAAGGATCGTAGAAGTGATACGCGGTTTTCATACTGCCGACGAAACCGTAGAGTCGGTAAAAGCGTTCCTGAAGACCTTAGGAAAAAGAGCCGTTGTGGTGAAGGATTTTCCCGGGTTTGTCACCAACCGGGTTTCCCACCTATTTATGAATGAAGCGGCCTTTTTGGTACAGGACCAGGTGGCTGAACCGGCAGCGATAGATTTGATTTTCACCCAGGGATTCGGCCATAAGATGGGGCCCCTGGCCACCGCGGACCTCATCGGGTTAGATACTGTGATGCAGTCTTTAGACGTGTTGTACGAGAGTTACCAGGACCCCAAGTTCCGCTGCTGTCCCCTGCTTCGCAAAATGGTAGACGCCGGGCTTTTAGGCAGGAAATCGGGTAAAGGTTTTTTCGAATACAAATAACCTGCGCAGGAGAACTCTAATGGCAGAAAGTACAAAAGAGATTAAATGCGTAGTTTGGGATTTAGACAACACCCTGTGGGACGGCACTTTAGTAGAACATGACGATGTCAAACTAAAACCCGGGGTGGTAGATGTGATCGAGACTTTAGATTCCCGGGGAATACTACATTCGATCTCCAGCAAGAACAATTATGACGACGCCATGGAAAAAATCAAGCAGCTCGGGCTGGAAGAATATTTCTTATACCCGGAAATCCACTGGAACGCCAAGTCCTCTTCTTTGGGTAGAATCCGGGAGAATATCAATATCGCCATGGATACTATCCTATTTATAGACGACCAACCTTTCGAGCGGGAAGAAGTAGAGAGCGAGCACCCCGATATTACCACCATAGACGCTGCGGAATACAAGAAATTACCTGATCTTCTTAGGCTTAACCCGCGTTTCATCACCCGCGACTCTAAAAAGCGCCGCAAGATGTACTTAGACGACATCAAACGTAAAGTAGAGGAAGAGGACTATGAAGGCCCGCAGGAAGAGTTCCTGGCCTCCTTAAATATGCATTTCGTTATTCATGACGCCAAAGAAGAAGATTTGAAACGGGCGGAAGAACTGACTGTCAGGACCAACCAACTCAATGCCACGGGTCTGACCTATGATTACGATGAATTGGATGCCTTCCGTCTTTCCGAGAAACATAAGCTTTTGGTCTGCGAACTCACGGACAAATACGGTTCTTACGGCAAGATCGGTCTGGCTTTAATAGAGATAAGCGAAGAGTACCGGCATTTGAAGCTGATGCTCATGTCCTGCCGGGTGATGGCGCGCGGCGTCGGCACAGTGCTGCTTTCCCACATCATGCAGGAAACGAAAAAGGCAGGCAAAAAGCTGCTGGCCGATTTCAAGCATACGAATCGCAACCGGCAGATGTATGTCGGTTACAAATTTGCCAATTTTAAGGAGAAGTCCTGCGACGAAAAAGGGAATATTCTCTTTGAGAGCGACCTATCCATGATCCAACCGTTTCCCCCATACATCGATATAAAGATATTTTAGGAGCAAAGAAAATCAACAAAAGGAGTTAAAAGATAAAATGGAATTAAAAGATAAAATCAGAAAATTTATCGAAAACAATTTAGTGGTATTCGAAGACGAAGCAGAATTTGAAGACAGCGATAATATTTTTGAAATGGGCTTTGTCAATTCGTTATTTGCCATGAAATTGGTGAATTACATCGAAAGTGAAATGGGAATACAAGTGGCAAATGATGACTTAGAAATCAGCAACTTCAATTCCGTAGACCGCATCGCAGAGTTTATCAACACCAAGGGGGGCGGCGCCCCCAGCCAATAAACCATCTAAAATGATTTCCTATTTTTTAAAAAGTCTTCATAAAAAAACAAGATTTTTCCCCATGTTGTTCATTACCGCCATGTAATGGCATAACTTGAGGAGGTTAAAATGAGCGATACATCGGACCAGGAACAAATAGTGGCGGAAGCGAAAAAATTTGCCGCCGAAGAGATTCGCCCCTTCGCCGCGGATTTCGAGGAACAAGCGGCCATTCCAAAGGACTTGATAGATAAAATGGCCCAAAAAGGTTACTTAAGCGCGAGTTTTCCCAAAGAATGGGGTGGACTGGGCTTAGACCCCGTATATTACGGCCTGTTAACGGAAGAGATCGGCAAAGCCTGCGCTTCTACCCGCGGTTTAATTACGGTGCACACTTCCTTAGTGGGCGAGGCAATAGTGCGTTGGGGCAGCAGAGAGCAAAAAGAGAAGTGGCTGCCGTTGATGACTTCCGGGAAAAAGATCGCCTGTTTTGCCCTTACGGAACCTCTTGTGGGCACCGATGCCAGGAGTGTACAGACTACTTACCGCAAAGAGGGCGCTAAATATATTATAAACGGCAGTAAAAAATGGATCACCTGCGGTTGTATTGCCGACTATTTCTTAGTGGTTGCCGGTGGTGAAAAAGGTATCGGCGCTTTTTTAGTGGAGCGGGAATTCGGCGGTATTACCACTACTCCTATAAAAGGACTGCTGGCCGGCCGGGCTGCTCATATTGCAGAGATCGAATTCGAAGACGTGGAAGTTCCGGCTGAAAATATAATAGGGAAAGAAGGCAGCGGTTTTACCTATGTGGTCAATACCGCTTTAGATCATGGCCGCTACAGCATTGCCTGGGGTGGCATCGGCATCGCCGGGGAAGCCTTAGACAACATGGTCACCTATTCGCGCCAACGTTCGCAGTTCGGCCGGAAGCTCTATAAACACCAGCTCATCCAGGGTATTATCGGCGATGCGGTCACCAAAACCCATGCCGGCCGGGCCCTGTGCCTGCGGGCCGGTGAAATGAGGCGGGACGGCCACCCGGACGCTGTTATGGAAACCACCATCGCCAAGTACTTCACTTCTAAGATAGCCATGGAGATTACTATAGACGCAGTGCAGGTTCACGGCGGCAACGGCTGCTATAACCGGTACCCGGTGGAACGTCTTTTCCGGGAAGCCAAAATACTGGAAATCATCGAAGGTACTTCCCAGGTGCAGCAGGAGATCATTTCCTCTTTCGGCCTGAGAAGATACTACAGGGTGTAGAGGAGCTCAAGAGAACTCAGGAGGAACTTAAGAGGACTCAGGAAGAACTCAAGAGGGACTCAAGAGGACTCAGAGGAACTCAAGAGGACTCAGAGGAACTCAAGAGAACTCAGGAAGAACTCATCCTCCAAACCCTGAGCTTCTTCTCAGCTCTTCCTGATCTCGTCTCGATCTCAAAGGGGTGCAACTTCTTTTGCTGTGTCAATTTCCTGCTGCCTCCTAAATAATTAATAAGCAGCCCCGGGTTTTCAATGATACAACCTCTTAAAGTAATCCAAAAGTAATCCTATTGTTCCTATATACCTGATATTCCATCATTCCCAACCGGGGAGCGCAGCGAAATCAAATTCAAAAGGGAAAATTTGTAGCGGGACTTTTGTCAACTTTTCCTGCAAGGGTTAAAAACTTCTCTCTTACCGGCTCGATATAACGAAACCATTGACTATAAAGCATCTTGCCTATTTTTTTAGCCCTGCGATATATCCGGCATAAAAATTGCTAATAGAACAAGGCAGCAATGTTTCGCCGCTGTTAAAAAATTTAGGAGTTTTTGAATATTACAGGAAGCAGATGAAAACAAAAGGTGATATGGGATGAAACAAAAGGTGATATGAGATGAAACAAAAGATCAATCAACTCATTACATTTGAGGAAAAGGGCCAGTATTTGATCTCCGTTGATACAAAAAAAAACCGTCTAAAACTTACCTTTCTCGGCGATTTGAAAAGCCCGCACTTTCTTAATAATACAAGAAAAGCCTTAGAAAAACTTTCGCAAGGGGTTACCCTTCTATCTCATGTTAACTCGGATGAAGCTCCCTTATTGGGAACCGCTTTACTTTTTAAAGAATCTTTCAGGATGACGCAGGAAAAAAAACTGAGCAGGGCAGCTTTTGTTAATAGCAAAGGCAATTTTATCCATAAGATTATTAAGAATGATATCGACGATCCCGGGTTATCGAAATTTGAAGTGAAATTTTTCAGGGATTTAGGCAAAGCGGAGGCCTGGTTAGGATGAAGCAAAAACAGCATTCAGCTTCCAGTTACCGGCATTCGACAGCAAACAGGCAGTGTGCAGTACTCAGATATCGGCGCTCAGTATCCGGCTATCGGCATCCAGCCCGGGGTTTTAATTTTTTTTTACTAATACTTCATGAAAGTTTGCTAAAAAACAAACTTTTCGGGCAACCTGGGTGGATTTGAAATTCCCAGGCCCCTCATGGGGTGCGGGCACGTGCCCGCTTTTTTGAAAAAAACCTCCTTGACCGGGTTGGAAGCTGTATGCCGGATGCTGTTTGCCGCAGGTTGTGCGCCGGTTCCCGGTGTGCAAATTAGGACTTATAAGCTGTAATTTTTAGGCAGGCATTTTTTGTAACTATCCGGTTTTAAAAATATGCAGCAGTTCACTTTGGAGTCCACATCAGGGAGGAAGTAGGGAACCGGCCCGGCGCTTAAATTTCTATAGATTTGCCCACCTCCGGCACTTCTGCGGTTACAAGAATAAAATCCGCGGATTCTTTAAAAAAACGGTAGTGTTCATCTTCTAAGGGGCGGTCGAATTTGAACTCAACCCGGGTGGGGCCGTCTCGATCTACTGCCAGCACGGTAATGCGCAGGTCTGGCAAAGCGATCACCTCGCCCGCTTTTAAAGGCGTCTTGCGGCTGCGTTCGGTGTAAACGTGCGCTTTCGGTTTGGCGAATAAACTGCCGCCGCTAACCATTTCCAGTTCCAGCGTATCCTCTGCTGTGCGCAGGTAGCGAATTTTGCCATTGGAAGGAGACAATCGCCGCCAAACCGCGGGCAGGGGCAGGCGGTAAAACGTGCGGTGCACATAATCCATCCCAATGCCGCCTTTCAGGAAAAAAGCAGTTTGATGGGGTTGAATATCTTTTAAATCGGATTTCTCCTGGTCTTTAACCGCCATGTCCGTACCCATGGAAATGTACTTCGGGACTTTCCACCAGCGGTAAGGCGAGTGGATCAGGTGCAGGAAGATTATTCCTAAGCAGCACAAAGCTCCTAAATAGGCGGCTGGAGATTTTAAATTTTTGCGCAGGCTCTCCTTTTGGAACAGCTTGCGCCCCCAGGAATTTAGGATAAAGGCTAACAAAATGGCGCCGCCGGTAGACAGGTAAATCACCATCCGGGGAGACGCGTCAGCAGCCGAAAGAGGCAGCATGGCGCCTATAGTACCGAAAATGAGCCACTTAAACCGGCGTCGCAGCGCCGCGGGCGCCTGTTTCCAGGCCGGCAAAAAGAGCAGGACGAAAGCCGCCAGCGCTGCCGCTCCTACCAGGAAAGTAAGCAGCAGCTTGCCCGGCATCTGCGGGTGTATCCTGAAATAGTGAACAGTAACGGCGAACATTTCCCCCACCATAACGGCCAGTTTCGTAGGCAGGGCCGCAAAATAGGCGAGAGGATCATGCAGCGGGTTTAAGTATTGATCCTGGCCGCTGGCGCCGTAGCCCATGACTTTGTAAACAACCAGGTAAACACAAATCAACGCCGCATATGGCAGCAGGGCTTTCAACCGTTTTTTGAAAGGTTCCCCGGAACCGAATAACTCATAAGCGAATAGGTAGGACAACATCGCTAAGGAAGCTTCCCCGGTAAGCAGGGCCAGTAGGGCGGCGGCGGGGGCCAGGAAACGGCCCGGCTGCCAGTTTTCTTCCCGCCATTTGACGTGCAGCAGCAGTGCGATTATAGAAATAGCGGTCACCACGAATATCCAGCGAGCCGAACCGTATAGGAAGTTAGAAATATTCCGGGCGGCAAAAGCGTAAATCAGCACAGTCAGGATAGGCACTGCCGTCAGCCTGTATGCAGGACCAACCGCGGTTTCCGCCTTTGCCGCGCTTGCCGGACTCCTCGGTGGAGAAGCCGCACCGTCCACTCCCGGCTCCCCGCCGCCCATTCTATCATAAAGGCATACTCTTTTGGCCAATAGTCCCATTAAAATAATTAGTAGCAAATACCAGAGTAGGGTATGGAACCCATGCCCTAAAGGATTCAAACCGAAAATTTTGAACCCCAGGGCCGTGATTGCAGAAGAGAAGTGGCGCAGGAATCTTATTTTTTGATAGGGACTCGTCCACCACGTCGCCTGGCCTTTGGCAATTTCCGAGCGTGTATGGTCCGGTACACCCTCGGCCAGGCAATATAAAGTCAGCGGCCCCATGCCCGGACGTTCCATCAGGCCCTGGAGAACTGCCAGGTGTGTACAATCGGTGCCTACGAAACGGAAGTGCCTGATTTGTGGAGCAACTACCAGTAGGACTGCCAGTATTCCCCAAAAAAACGGGGATTTCAATAATTTTTTCATTTTTCTCTCCTAAAGTATTATTTAGTATGCTTGTGCGCCGGTTCCCAGCGCTTAAATTTCTATAGATTTGCCCACCTGGGGGAGTTCGATGTTTAATATCAGCTCCTCGTCGTTTTCCTTGAAAAAACGGTATCCTTCGTCTTCTAAGGGGCGGTCGAACTTAAACTCTACCCGGGTGGGACCGTTTTGATTCACTTCCAGCACAGTAATGCGCAGGCCGGGTAAATCGATCACCTCACCGGTTTTTAAAGGTGTTTTACTGCTGCGTTCCGCGCTTACATCGGCATCAGGCGGATCGAATATACCACCGCTTACCATTTTTAATTCCAGCGTATCCTCAGCAGTGCGCAGGTAGCGATGTTTGCCGAAAGAAGGAGACAACTGCCGCCAAACTGCCGGCATGGGCAAACGGAAAAATTTCCGGTGCACATAATTCCACCACCAGCCGCCTTTCAGGAAAACGGCAGCCTGGGTGGGAAGAATATTTTTAAACTCGGTTTTTTCATGGTTTTCTATCATGGTGTCCAGACCCATGGCCTGGTACTTCGGCATCACCCACCAGCGGTAAGGCGCATTGATCAGGTGCAGGAAGATAAGACCTAAGCAGCACAAAGCGCCCAAATAGGCGACAGGCGATTTCAAGTGTTTACGCAGTTTCGCTTTTTGGAACAGTTTGCGCCCCCAGGAATCGAGGATAAAGGCCAGCAAAATAGCGCCGCCGATAGACAGGAAAAGCACCACCCGGGTAGCCGCAGCAGCCGACGACAGCGGCAGCATGGCCCCTATAGTACCGAAAATGAGCCACTTAAACCGGCGCTGCAGCGGCGCGGGCGCCTGTTTCCAGGCCGGCAAAAAGAGCAGGACGAAGGCCGTTAGCGCTGCCGCTCCCACCAGGAAAGTAAGCAGCAGCTTGCCCGGCATCTGCGGGTGTATCCTGAAGAAGGTCATAGTAACGGCGAACATCTCCCCTATCATCGCAGCCAGTTTCGCGGGCAGGGCCATAATATAGGCGATGGGGTCATGCAGCGGATTGAGGTATTGATCCTGGCCGGCGCTGCCGTAGCCCATGACTTTGTAAAAAATCAGGTAAACAAAAACCAGCGCCGCATATGGCAGCAGGGCTTTCAACCTTTTTTTGAGAGGTTCCCCGGAACCGAACAACTCATAAGCGAATAGGTAGGACAGCACCGCTAAGGAAGCTTCCCCGGTAAGCAGGGCCAGCAGGGCGGCGGCGGGCGCCAGGAAACGGCCCGGTTTCCAGTTTTCTTCCCGCCATTTGACGTGCAGCAGGATCGCGATTATCGAGATGGCGGCAGCCACGAATAACCAGCGCGCCGAACCGTACAGGAAGTTAGGTATATTCCGGGCGGCAAAAGCGTAAATCAGCACAGTCAGGATAGGCACTGCCGTCAGCCTGTTAACCGCGGCAGCCGTGGTTTCCGGCTTTGCCGCGCTTGCCGGACTTCCCGGTGGAGAAACCGCGCTGCCCGGATCAAGTGGAGCGCCGCCTACCCTGTCGTAAAGACACACCCGGCGGGCCAGTAGTCCCATTAAAATGGTTAAGAGTAAATACCAGAGCAGGGTATGAAACCCATGCCCTAAAGGGTTCAAAGCGAAAATTTTGTAACCCATAACAGTGATTGCCGAAGAGAAATGGCGCAGGAATTTTATTTTTTGATAGGGATTAGTGTACCAGGTCACCTGGCCTTTAGCTATTTCTGAGCGGGTATGTTCGGGTACGCCGTCGGCCAGACAGTATAAAGTCAGCGGCCCCATGCCCGGGCGTTCCAGCAGGCCCTGGAGGACTGCCAGGTGTGTACAATCGGTGCCTACGAAACGGTAGTGCCTGATTTGTGGAGCTACTACCAGTAGGACTGCCAGTATTCCCCAGAAAACCGGGGATTTCAATAATTTTTTCATTTTTTTCTCCATAATAAATAAGACTATATTATTAAACAAATTCTACCGGGCAATGACTGACAACCAAAAGAAATTTATTCTTGCCTCCGGGGACAAAACTTTTGTTTAATCTCGCACAGCAGATCCAGGTATGCTATGATATTAATACGTAGAGACTCCCCCAAAACGGATAGAAAAAACCGACAGCAATATCAAAAAAAAATAGTTTTTACCGGACGGGATGTTAATAGCTAAAAGCTGTATTAGAACCACTTATTTTTTGTTTCAGATATCTCTCTAACCGTTGAATATTCATTAGAACGGTACTTCTCCCCTTCCCCTCTGAGCGAACAAATACCAGCTACAATATTATGATCAGCTTATTTTAGCTTTAATATAAGAACGTGCCGATACTCTACCAACAAGTTTTATTTTCTTCATTTCGCTTTTCAAGTTTTGAGTTTTATTTTTGGCCGGTAAAATATCTCCCATACATTTGCTTTTCGCTGCTGCGCTTTTTGCACGATTTTTTTTAGCTTCTGCGTGTACCATTTTTTGAACCTCTATCCCTATTATAATATTAATCTCATAAATTATCAACCTCTAACCGGTAATTTCCGGGAAAATGTCGGCAGGAATATCAAACTCTTTTAAAATATCTCTATATTGATCTACAGAGATTTTTTCTTTAACAGCTAAAATATCTTCTCTTGACAATTCATCCATTGGCGAGCCCAATTTGGCAAAAATTATAAACGCTTTAATAAAATATCGAAATGCCTCGAGGAAATCTTCTTTTTCAAAATGGAGTTTTCCCAGTTGACCGAAACTTACAGCTAAACCGTAAATATCTCCAATCTTTTCTTTAATTTCCAGGGACTCTTTATATTGCTCAAAGGCAAGATCATATTGTCCTTTATGCAAATATATGTTGCCGATCCCGATAAGAGTCTCTGCAATCCCTCTTATATCACCAATTTTTCTATCTATTTCCATAGATTTTTCATATCTACTTAAAGCTCTTTCATAGTCACCTTTAGTATAATAGATATTCCCCACCTGGAGGAGATTTGTCGAAACTCCTTTAATATCACCGATTTGCTCATCTATCTCTAAAGACTTTTCGTACTGCTTTAAAGCAGCATCATAGTCACCTTTATATTGATATATCATCCCAATCTGGTGTGAGCTCGATGAAACACCCTTCATATCCCCAATTTGCTTATCTATATCCAGAGACATTTCGTACTGCTTTAAAGCAGCATCATAGTCACCTTTATATTGATATATCATCCCAATCTGGCGTAAACTCGATGAAAGTCCTTTTCTATCACCTATTTGTTCTTTTATTTGCAGGGACTTCTCATACTGCTTTAAAGCGGTATCATAATCACCTTTATATTGATATATCATCCCGATTTGAACTAAACTATTCGATACTCCGCTTATATCTCCAGTATTCTCGAATATTTCCATCGCCTCGTGATACTGTTCTATAGCTGAATCATAATCACCAAAATCTGCCTGTAAAATTCCTATCAAGTGATGCAGATTTGCTCTGTTATTTTTGCTGACTTCTTTCTCTTGAATTTCTGTGAGTAATTCTAAAGACAACTGCGGATAACCGGTCATAGTTAAATAATCTTCCAGGGTAAAAGTTAGTTCTGCTGCTCTGTCCCACTCCCCTGCCTGTATAAAATGCCAGCGGGCTTCCATTAAATATTCTAAATAACCTTCGCCTTTGTCAGTACGCAACCTCTCAAAGTATTCGGCTATTTGGAGATGATATTTCTTTTTCAAGGTAGGGTCTAACTTAGACAACAGGTGCCGTGCAGTTAACCGGTGGATATAGTATAGGGATTCTTTTTCCCTGATCGTACTCTCTAACAGGGAGAGATCCTGTAACCTAAGAAAGTCTTCCCTGACCGAGGAGATACCGCAACCAGCCAAAGCCTCATGGGGAGCAGGGATGCGAAAGATAGAAAACGCATCGAGAATACTCCGCTGCCCCTCGGTCAAATATCCCAGCAGCCGGCCCAAAAATAAGGGCGTGAAATCATCCCCTTTGCCCCTTTTCTCGATGATGCGCTTGCGTAAACCGGGGATCAGTTCCTCCAACTCAGCCCAGCAAAACGCCCGGCTGCCGAACTCCTTGTAAGCGATCTTATCCAATAACTCCAAAGCCCGTGGATTGCCCCCGATCTCCTGCCACAAGTTTTTGATGGAATCATTGTCCGCGTTCTTTAACGCATCCCGGTTGAGCAGCATCTTGCGAAACTCTACGAACGAAAACTCCGGGATCTCTTTGCACACGTCCGGGTAGTCGAAACCGGGCAGCGTGTAACGGGTGGAAAAAAATAAAAAACTCTCGCTGTGCTTGAGGCTGTCCCGGAAAAAACTCAAAAATTCAGACAACCTCGGTTTGCGAAAATCCCCATCCCGAGTCTCATCCTGGTTCTCTTCGAAATTATCGAAAATAATCATCACCTTATTCTTGAGCAGGTAATTTTCTAAGTACCAGGCCAATTTGTCTTTTTCCCCGGTATTGGCGGAAAACACATCATCCACGCCGGAAACGCCTTTCGCCACCGCTTTCCGGGAAATGGCTTGCAGTATTTGCTCGATGCCGGTTTCGCCCTGCACTACGATAAAATCATAACCCTGACGAAATAGATTGGCGGCAGCGCGGGTAGTGAGCGTGGATTTGCCGATGCCGCCGGGACCTTTTAACACGATCGCGCCCAGGCCTTTTTTGACCGCCCGGTACACCCGGCGCAAAATCTGCCTCCTGCCGATAAAACCCCGTTCCAAATAGCGGGCGCCCATAAACTGGTAGCTCCGGGGCCTGCCGGGTGCGACAATGCGAAAATCGGAAAAAGCCGCGGTGGTGAGGTGTTTGTCCACCGTAAGCAGTTGGGGAATCTCGTACTCTTTTGGCGCTTCCCGGTCAGGAAATTGCCGTTGTCGGAGCTCCTCGTTTTTGAAAATAGCCTCTCTCCCAGCTTCGAACGCCTGTTCCAGGTTTTTATGCGCCAGCAGGGACAGCAAAAAAGCCCGGTTAAATTCGATGACCGCCTCATGGCTGAGGGCCTTTTTCATGCCGATAACGCTCTCGATACCGGCTTCACGTAGGGCTTTAGCAGCGGACAAAATTTCCGGTCTACTGAGCGCCGATTGGCAAGCCGATAGGATAACGATTTTAGGTGCCGGATCCAGCGCCTTTGCCAATTCCGCGCCCGTCACCTCGACAGCTTCGCCTTCTTCGGTTTCAAAGGAAAGCGTCCCTTCACCGTTTTCATTAATACTGCCGTGGGCGGTTATGTGCAGGATATCGTGTTTGCCGTCCTGCAAACGCTCTCCTATCTCAGTAAGGGTATCATTAACCGGGTCGGGAATATCTAAAAATACCCGTTCCCTGTCAAAATCTCTAAAGGCATGCAGCAGTATCTCCTGCTCCCGTTCGTAGAGAAGTTCGTCGCCGGGGCTGGCAACAACGGCAAGAATCTTTATTTGTTTTAATTCGACCGGGAGCTTAGAAACTTTGGCCTCATCTTCTTTAGATGTTCTTTGAACCAAACTAAAATATTTTTCTGCAATAATATATTTTGCACCTCTATCCGCAGCGCTTTTTTTTATCAATTCCTGGTCAAGTAACTTTTGCACAACTTTCTTATTACGGGAATCAAGGTCTATACCACTCTTGATTTTGTAAAGTGTAATTATATCCCATACACCTAATTTCTGATACTTATCGCGTTTCTGCTCCTCTTCTTCAATAAGAAACTGGAAGGCGTCATCCTCTACCATGCCCGGAATTCTTAAACATACCTTGAATTTATCCGATTTACTATAATCGGGCATTCCTTTACCCTCAGAGAGCGTAATCTTAAAAATCTTATCCACTCCCTGCCCCGATTTTTCGACTAAACCTGTTTTTAGCAGGACTTCCGAAAGTAATTCATGTCGCGGCGTACTATGTACCTCTATTAAGTTCTCAACTGCAACACCCTGGGGAAAACCGCCCGGGTTACTAATCTCAATTTCTTCGGGGTACTGTTTGATTACCACACTGCCGGTTAGCCTGTAATCCCGATGAGTAATCGCATTTATTACAGCTTCCCGGATTACATCTTCATTGAAATACGGGATATCGAAAATGTAAGGTCCCCGTCGTATATGGTATTTAGGGTTGCTGGCCGGTTGATTGACATAGTTCCATATCTTATCTACAGCAATGTATAGAGGTTCCTGGATTTCCTCCCTGGCATCCGACTCGATTTGTGCTTTGCCGCGGCGATATTCGATTATTGTCCTGCACTGCGGTAGGCACTCATAAATTTTGTCTTTTTTCCCAAGCAAGATGAGTGCCGCGTAAGTCAGCTTATTATTTTTTAGTAATTTCAAATCGGAAAGCATCTGTCGATCAGGTAGACTTAGAATAGCTTCATTGCCCTGTTTTTGGGCGTATCTTTTCTTCAACTCTGCGACTGCCGTAGGGTCCAAATCTTCAAATTTTAAACCGTTACAAAATGTCGCCGAAAAATCGGGTTCCTGCTCACTGAGAATGTCGAATGTTTCATCATCCGACATCTCCCTGAGACTATCCCCGGTGCGCATAAGTCCTATTCCTTCAAACTTCATAACCCTACAAGTCGGCCTCGATGGAATGCGAATGATTAAAACTCTTTTTTCATCATCATATAAAACTTCAGTATGAACACGGATTTGAAGCTTTTCATATATTTTGTCCTCCAAAGCCCCCTCTTCCCCTTCCGCAAAATCAGTGTCTACAACCTGACGAGGCTTTTTGTCGGTCATACCAAGTACCAAAAAACCGCCTTTCTCATTACATAAAGCAACTATATAGCCTAATAAACATCTTCTTTTTTTTTTGGGGTCGGTACGCTGCCCTCCATCAAAGGGAAAATTGCGTTTAGCTTCCTTAAATTCAACCTTATCCTCTCTCTCATCCAACTGCTTCAATTCTTCAATCGTTAAACCTGTCATGTTCATAATTATAGCGGTATTTACAATATTTATCAACAACCTACAATGGTTTTTTTTAACGACTACCACGCATTTATTCGTGGTAAAATAGTCTTCAGACCTACGTAATTCTCTGGCCTAAAGGCACCGACGCATCCAACTCCAACAGCGAAAGATGCTCGTCATCCTTACCGGCAGCCAACACCATGCCTTCACTCATACCGAACTTCATCTTGCGCGGTTCGAGATTGGCTACCATAGCTACGGTTTTACCGACCAACTTTCCCGGTTCGGGAAAAGATTTCTTGATCCCGGCAAAAACAGTCTTCTTTCCTAAACTACCTAAATCTAAAGTCAGTTTCAAAAGCTTTCTGGAATCGGCCACTACTTCGGCCTCGGCAATCCGGGCAGCCCTAATGTCCACCTGCATGAATTTGCTAAAATCTATGGTTTCTTCTAAAGCGGGAACTTCCATGACAACCTCCTTTTTATCTTCTTTAACTATACTGGCTTCTACCATTTGTTTGACATTTTTTTCTTCTACTTTTTCCACCAACCGGGTAAAACGCTCGATCTCACAATCCTCCAGCAGCGTTTCCAGGGCGGACCACCGGTACTGCGCTTCACCTTCGTTGAGCATGGCGCGAATACTGGCCGCATAAACAGGCACTACCGGCTGAAGATAAATCGCTAATATCCTGCTTGCATTAATAGCCGCGGTACACACCCGTTTGGCAGCTTCCGGGTCTTCTTTTATTAAAGCCCAGGGCGCGCTCTCCTGGAAATAAAGATTAGCGCTGTCCGCGGCCCGGCAAACCTGTTCCACTGCCGCGGCAAAATTCCGATCTTGATAATAACCGGCCACCTTGTCTTTCACTGCCAACGCTTTGTTTATCAGTTCTTTCCCGGCTTCGTCTAAAGTAGAAAGCTTGCCTGCGAACCTTTTGGAAACAAAGCTGATAGAGCGGCTGGCCAAATTCGCTATTTTATTGACCAGTTCGGCGTTGACGCGGTTCTCGAAATCTTTGAAACTGAAGTCTATATCGTCTAAATTGTCGCCCAATTTCGATGCGTAAAAATAACGCAGGTACTGCGGGTCTAAGTTTTCCGCATAGGTGGAGGCGGTAATAAAAGTGCCCCGGGATTTGGACATCTTTTTGCCCTCTACAGTGAGAAAACCGTGAACATAAACGGCATTGGGCATGTTAAGACCGGCGGCTTTCAACATGGCGGGCCAAAACAGCGTATGGAAATATATAATGTCTTTGCCGATAAAATGATAAATCTCAGTGTCGGGATTGCGCCAGTAATCTTTCTCCACGTCCCGGTTGTTCTTCTCGCACCAGCGCTCGGAATTGGAAATATAGCCGATGGGAGCATCTAACCAGACATAGAAAAATTTATCTTTATGTCCCGGCACGGGGAACCCGAAATAAGGGCTGTCTCTCATAATATCCCAGTCTTTTAAGCCGTCTTTCAGCCACTGGCCGACGAATTTTTTGACGCCTTCGGACACATGTCCCGGTGCGTTTATCCACTCTTCCAACATGCCGGAGAAATCGCCCAACCTGACGAAATCGTGGGTGGATTTTTTCCTGGTTGGAGCGCTTTCGCAAATAGTGCATTTCGCATCTTTCAAGTCGGTAGGATTGTAGGTGGAGTTGCACATCTCGCACTGGTCGCCGTACTGGTCTTCCGCCTTGCAGTTGGGACAACTGCCTTTTATGTACCTGTCGGGCAGGAAACGTCCGCAGGTGGCGCAGTAGGTCTGCTCTATCTCTTTGGAAACCACATGGCCGCCATCTTTTAGGGCGTTGTAAAGGGTTTCCGCCCATTTGCGGTTTTCGTCGCAGTGGGTAGAACCGTAGAAATCGAATTCGATGTGGAACTTCAGGAAATCCCGGTAATGTTCTTCTTGGAACCCGGCGATTAGTTTTTCGGGGGAGATGCCTTCGGCATTGGCTTTTATTTCGATAGCCGTGCCGTGGGCGTCGTCGGCGCAGATATATATGGCGTCCCTGCCCATCATTTTGAGGAACCGCACCCAGATATCGGTCTGGATATATTCCACTAAGTGTCCCAAGTGGATAGGGCCGTTGGCATAGGGCAGTGCGCTGGTCACAAGTACTTTATTATTCATTACATAACTCCTCGTATATTGAAAGTTAATAATACCTCAAAACGGCTCTTATTTCAAGTCCCGGGCGGGCGCTGCCGCAGGTAGAGTTTTTGGTTCTAACCCCGTGCGCACGGGCAGTGCTTTTGATTTTAAATAATTAAAAG
>JAGLSW010000921.1 GCA_023135565.1 Candidatus Aminicenantota bacterium
TCAAACTTTTACAAAAGTTTGGCCCCCGGCAGGGTCGCCGAAGGCAAAAAATAAAAAAACATGAACAGTTCGATACAGAAAGCATTCAAGGTACTCTCTTTTGTGGCATCGAATCCGCGGAAGATGAGTTTAAACGAAATGAGCCGGGATTTGTCTATGAACAAAACCACCCTGTTTCGTTTTTTGCAGACCTTAGAAGCGCTGCATTTGTTAGAGAAAAAGAACGGCGCTTATGTGCCCGGCATCAAGCTTTTTGAATTGGGCAGCAAAGTGCCGGTAAAACAGTTGATCGTTGAAAAGGCTCATCCTATCCTAATGCGATTGGCGGAAGAGGTCAACGAAACGGTAAATTTCGGAGAACTCAACAAAAACTGCATACTCTATCTCGACAAATGCGAAAGTAAACGCAGCTTGCAGATACAGACCGGCATCGGCAGCCGTATTTCTCTTTATGCCACGGCTCTGGGCAAAGCCGCACTCTCTCTCTTGCCGGCGGCGGAGAGGGACGCCATCATCTCCCGCATCCACTTAGAGAGCATAACGAAAAAAACGATTACAGACCCGCAAAAACTAAAAACCTACATCGAAGAAGTAAACCGAAAAGGTTACAGCCTGGATATCGAAGAACTGGAATTGGGCATGCACTGTGTAGCTGTGCCTCTTCCTATCCCGGAGCTTAATTTTTTCGGAGCTATTAGTTTTGCCGGGCCTTCGGTTCGATTTACCCGCAGCCGCATGGCGGAGCTGGCAGGGAAGTTAAAAGTTACCGTTAAAGAAATAAGAAAAACCATCAATATAGGAGGCGACTAATGAAAAAACCGCACCATGACTTTGCAGACCGCACGGCTCATTTAGAGCCTGAAGGCGCTTATGAGGTGCTGGCCAAAGCCCAGCAGTTGGAAGCAGCCGGCAGGGAAATCATTCATTTAGAGATCGGCCAGCCTGATTTCCAGACCTATCCCAATATCGGTATGGCAGGCATACGCGCCATAGCCGCCGGAGAGACCCGGTATACACCCTCAGCCGGGATACCGGCCCTGAAAAAAGCCATTGCCGATAATACCGGCAGGCGCATCGGTATGGAAATTTCCCCGGCGCAAGTAGTGGTTGGCCCCGGAGCCAAGCCGCTGCTTTTTTTCCCCATGATGGCCCTATTGGAACCCGGCGACGAAGTCATCTACCCTGACCCCGGGTTTCCCAGTTACCGGGCCATTATCGAAACCATGGGCGCCACCCCGGTGCCTATCGCTTTGAAAGAGGAGAAAGATTTTTCTTTCGACATGGCGGAATTTAGCGAAAAAGTTAATGACTGCACCCGTTTAATTATTATTAATGCCCCATCCAATCCTACCGGCGGAATTATCCCGGCAGCCGATCTGGAAGCCATTGCCGCCGCCGCCAAAAAGCATGACTGTTGGGTGCTCAGCGACGACATTTATACTCGATTAGTTTATACTGATGAGCCGGTAAAAAGCATTTTGACTTTTCCCGGCATGGCGGAACGGACCATCATCATGGACGGTTTTTCCAAAACTTATGCCATGACCGGCTGGCGTTTGGGTTATGGCGTAATGCCTGAAAAACTGGCTGACGTAGTGGGGCTTTTGCACACTCACTCTGTGGGCTGTACCGCATCTTTCACCCAGTTGGCCGGGATAGAAGCCTTAAGCGGCGACCAGGAACAAGTAGCCAGGGTACGCGCTGTGTTTTTAGCAAGAAGGGAACTCATCGTTAAAGGGCTGAACGACATCCCCGGTATCACCTGCCGCAAACCGGCCGGCGCTTTTTATGTTTTCCCTAATGTGACCAGTTTCGGTCTCTCCTCCAAGGAGATGGCCAATTACCTATTGGAAAAAGCGGGCGTTGCCCTGCTGCCCGGGACTTCATTTGGTCCCATGGGCGAAGGTTATTTGCGGCTGACTTTTACTAATTCCACGGTAGCCATAGAGAAAGCCTTAGAATTGATAAAAGAAGCCCTATCAAAATTATGAAAAAAGTTGCATGAAGTAAGGGGGCGGCGCACCCACCCCTAAATAAAAGTTTTTGGAGGTGTCGGAACCTTTTTTCAAAAAGGTTCTGACCCGCCGGAGGCGATTTTTCCTGCGGCCGGAGGTCGCACTTAAAACTAAAACGGAGGCATAAAAAATGGGTTTACATTATGATTTTTTAAGTAAAAAAGACATGAAACAAATTGATGCTTTAAAAGAAGCATACGGCGGCGCAGCCGAGATTTCCAAAACCATAGAGAAAATGCGCAGTTACGAAGAAAGAAAAAAAGCAGCCGCGGAAAAAGGTTTTGGAGAAATTGTTAGCAAAGCCGAAGAGTACGTCAAATCTTTTCCCAAAGTAGAAGATTTCTTAGAGAAGAAAGACATCAAGTTCGACAAACCCGGGATTGCCACTACCCAGGTATCCGGTTTCCAGGGAGCGCCTATTACGCTGCGCTGCATGGAGCGTTTGGCCCGGGACGGCGAAACCCTGGCTCCCAAAGAGTTTATCTCGGTCATGGCACTTACTGAAGACTATGTGTTCAACGGGGAGCTGCTCACCACCCTGCTGTTAGCGGAAAATATCATGAAAGCCGAGAAATTTTGCAACACCAACCTGGTAGGCACACCTCTCAGCGACGGTGTTTACGACCGGCTGGAAAAGATCAGCGGCGAGAAGTTTGAAACCTGGGTGCCGGAAACCGGTACGCGGGCATTGATTCTCAAGAACATGGGCACGGCTTTCGGTAATTTAGGCGGAGTAGAAGTTGCCAACAACAATCACTTAGTATATCTCGACGGCGTTACCAGGGCCGCGGTAAACACCGGCGGTGATTTCTTTTTGAACCCCAGTTGGTCTTCCATTGTGGCCGGTTGTTATTATGCCCGCGACATCAAAAACCTCAGTTTCAAGATTTCGATGCTGCTGTCTACCCAGAATGCCATCCAACTGCGTATGTTGTTGAACATCATGAAAGAGTATCTTCGTGACGACGGCACCACCCCCATCTATGAGATCAACTTAGGCAACGGCCAGTCCCCGGAAATGTTCATCCAGTGCGCCAAAGAGGTAGCTGAATGCGGTATCCCCGGTATTTCCTTGGCCGCGCACCTGCGCATCAACCCCGACTTAGGTCTGGCCGATTTCGATTGGACCGAAAATGCCCACAAAGTACTGGCATCAGGCACAGATATTACCATCAAATATGAAAGCGACGGCACTTCGCGGCCTTTAGACACCATGGGAGCCTATTTTCTTCCTAAGGAAGAGCGTTTAGCCCAGGCCGAAACGATCGGTGATGTGATTTATTACAAGTGTGTCCGCTGCTCGAAAGACGCCAAAGAAATCATGGAGAAAGGTCACAAAGCTACTTTTGCCGGGATTTCCTACAGGTAGAAAAACTCGGAACCTGAAATCCGGAACGTGCTCTTTGCAATTAGTATTAGTACAGGTTTATGCCACTACATGGCGGTAAAGATAATATGTTGTACATATTGCGAGTTCCAACTGTTTGGCGGCTTTTTTTTCAAGCTTAGTCTTGAGAGAAAGCCTGTTTTACTACAAAGCAAAATAGGAGAAAAAAAATGAAACATAAAATTGCTTTATTAGGTTTTGGCACAGTAGGTCAGGGACTATGTGAAATCCTGGCCGACAAAAAAAACTATTTAAAAGAGAAATACGGTTTTGAATATGACATCGTCGCTGTAGGCGACATGGTATACGGCAATGTATACAACCCCGACGGTCTCGATGCAGCTCAAATGCTGCTGGAAGCCAAAGATAAGAAAAAATTCAGCAAAGATGTCAGCAAATGGGACAACCTGACGTTGATCAAGAAGAGCAATGCCACAGTAGTCTGCGAGATGACTTACACGGATTTAGAAACCGGCGGTCCCGCGGTGGAGCACTGCCGCGCTGCGCTCGAAGCCGGGAAACATGTAGTCACCAGCAATAAAGGCCCTGCTGCTCTAAAATACCCTGAGATGGCGCAGTTAGCCCGGGACAAAGGCGTTCAATTTTTGATCGAAGGCACGGTTTGTTCCGGCACACCTATATTGAATTTGGCCGACGGCCCCCTGGCCGGATGTGAAATAACCGCCATTCGCGGCATTTTGAACGGTACTACTAATTACATGCTCACCGAAATGGAAAAGGGCATGGCTTATGATGAAGTATTAAAAATCGCCCAGGAATTGGGTTATGCCGAAGCTGATCCCACCGGTGACGTCGAAGGACATGATGCCCGGGGCAAGGTGACAATCCTGGCCAATGTGGTTATGGGCGCATCTTTGGCGGTTTCCGATGTCTCCTGCAAAGGCATTACCGGCATCACCCCCGCAGACATCGAAAAAGCGAAAAAAGAAAATGCCCGCTGGAAACTGATCGGTTCCATCGAGAAGAAAGATGGTAAATTGATTGCTTCGGTAGCGCCGGAGATGGTGCCGCTGGCTCATCCTTTAGCTGGAGTAATGGGAGCCACCAATGCGTTGACGTTTACTACAGACATGTTGGGTGATGTGACCATGGTAGGACCCGGAGCCGGTAGGATCGAAACCGGTTATTCTATTCTTACAGACTTGATTAAAATTCACAGATAGAATAAATATTTTTTGCCTCCGGCGGCAAGGG
>JAGLSW010000922.1 GCA_023135565.1 Candidatus Aminicenantota bacterium
AGGGGCTTTTTGTTTTTTGCCCCGAAGCGACGGGGTGTGTTTGTTCGCAGCCAACGGCTGCTCCCCGCACCGCGGGAATCATGCGCAGTGGCCCCCGATGCTAACAAAGTCTTCAAAGAAATCAGGGTAGGATTTGGATACGCATTCAGCGCCCAAAATAGTAACGGGGGCACGGGCGTTTATCCCGGCCAGCGCTCCGGCCATGGCGATGCGATGATCATTGTGAGAATCTATCGTGCCGCCGTTGAGCTTGACTCCTTCGATTTTCATCACGTCACCTGCAATGCTGATTTTTGCGCCAAGGGCGGAGAACTCTTTATGCAAAACCGCCGCCCGGTCGCTTTCTTTAAACTTGAGCCTCTCAACTCCTTTTAATTCGGTGACACCGGAACAGTTACAGGCTAACGCCACTAAAGGGGGAAAAAGATCGGGACAGTGCGTGGCATCAAATTCAAAAGCACACAGTTCGCCGGCGGAGATTTCGACAGCGTCGGCGCTTTCTTTTACTTCGGCTCCGGCTGCTCTTAACGCAGCCAAAATACACCGGTCGGCCTGGGGCGATTTCGTGTCTAAACCGGTTACTTTTACACTGCCGCCGATGGCCCCGGCGGCGACAAGAAATGAAGCGCCGCTCCAGTCCCCTTCTACCCGGTATTCGCCCAATTTGTACTCCTGCTTGCCTGCGATAAAAAATGTTCGATAATCGCTGTGCCGCACCTCGATGCCGCAGTGACGCAGCAAAGCCAACGTCATATCTATATAAGGGGTGCTTTTGAGGTCTTTTACCGACAACTTCGAATCCCCTCCAGCGGCAGGCAAAGCCAACAGGAGGCCACTGAGGAATTGCGAACTGATAGAACCGTTAACTTCCGCTTCACCGCCTTTTAAAGGGCCTTTTACCGTCAGCGGGGGACAGCCGGCGGTGGAGACCACGTTGACGCCAAGCTGCCGCAGCGGCGCTTCGATCATGGTCACGGGCCGCGATACCAGCGATCCTTCACCGCTGAGAGTCAATTCTTCGTGCCAGAGGGCGGCAATAGCCGAAAACATGCGCATACTTAAACCCGCTTCACCGCAGTTGAGTAGTTCCCCGGTTGGATTCAACCCGCCTTCAACTAAAACTTCTCTTTCCTTTACAGTGACGCGAGCGCCCAAAGCTGTAATCACCCGCAGCGCGGCTTCAACGTCCTTACTAAAAGTAAGGTTTAAAATCCGGGCCGGTTCTTTTGCTAATAGTGCGGCTGCTATAGCCCGCTGCGCCATACTCTTCGACGCCGGGGCCGTCACCTGGCCGCTAATTTTCGAAGGTTTTACTAATTTCTTCATGGATTTTCTCCACCACTTCGTCCACATCATTTTCGCTGCTGACAATAATGTGGGCCGCACGCGAATAAAAAGGCAGCCGGCTGCTTAATAAACTGCGCGCTCTGCGGCCCCGGTCCTCACCGTCCAACAGCGGCCGCGTCCCCCGGCGTATGCGTCCTAAAGCTGTCCTTACCGTTACGTAAAGCCAGATAACGACGGAATTCTCAGCCAATATGCGCCGGTTCTCTTCGTCGGTCACGACACCGCCGCCGCAGGAAAATACCGTTCCGCTGCCTTCGAGCAGTAACTTCTTTATTACGCTTTTTTCTAATGCCCGGAAACCCGCTTCACCGCGGCTTTCAAAAATTTCGGGTACGGAACAGCCGGTTTCGATTTCGATTTGCTCGTCTGTGTCAACAAAAAAAAATCCCATTTTTGCAGCCAGCTTCTTGCCGATAATAGTTTTGCCGCTGCCCATAAAACCGACTAATGAGATGTTTTTAAATCCGGGGGGCCGGGAGAGAAGAGATGATTTTATAGTAGATGTGAGATTCTTTTTCTTGCCTCCGGCGGGCAAGGGGCTCTTTTGAAAAACTGCCCCCTGCACCCCCGCAAAACTTTTGCTTAATTCTTTTTCTTGCAGCTTGAGTGCGCCATTTAGACCGGTTGCGGCGAGAAAATAACGAAATGCAGGCAAAGCCTGGTGCAGCAGCCATTCTTCTCCTTTTAGTACACAGCACCCGCGGGCCTGCGCTTTTTGAGAGAGGGGGGAACTTTTATAGTTGGCATCAAAAACTACTAAGCTTCCGGGAAGCCATTCCCCGGGGACAATGTCCACCGATGAAGACAATGTAGAAACAAATATATCCGCCTTTTGCAGCAGGGATTCCAATTGTTCTATTTTTTCAGCGCGGCAGCCTAAGTCTTTCGCGGCAGCGACAGCTTTCTCATAGGTGCGGTTAACAAGGCAAACGTCTCCTTTTTCTTTTATCAAGCCGTATACCGCTGCCCGGCCCGCGCCACCTGCGCCCAATACCACGCAGTTTCTGCCGCCGATAGTTATGCCCCGCTCCCGAAGCGAACGGGTGACGCCGGTATAATCGGTATTGTAACCCCTTAAACGGCCATCCTCCAGCACGATGGTATTCACGCCCCCAATAACGGCTGCCGCTTCTTCGACGGAATCTAAAAAAGCCATTATACTTTTTTTAAAAGGGGCGGTGACATTCATGCCGGTTAGTTTCAACTTCCTGGACAAGAACAAAGCTTCCAGGGGAGTTGAGGCTGCCACCCGCAGGTATAGGGCATCTATGGAGAGTTCCCGGAAAAGAGTGTTAAATATAAGCGGGCTTTTACTGTGCAGCACCGGGTTCCCGGTAACGGCAAATAACCGCTCACAACTGTAATCCGGCGCTTTTTCAGAACCTGCCGCATTGGTCGGAGGCGAAGTTGTAAAATTGTTTTCCGGGTGCAAATCGAGAACTTTTTTGCCGTTTTTTTGAGATTTCGTGCTGCTCAAGGTTTCACCATTTGAAAAATCTGCGCTAAAGTCGTTTGGTCTATCTGACCGGGAGCAGTCTCCCGACCGGCGCCTAAAGCGGCAAAAGTAAAAGGAGCGCCCAATAAAGGAGCAGCCACCCGGGTGATCCTGCCTTTTTCGCCCATGCCTAAAGCCAATATCTTGCCCTGCGCTGCTGCCGGGGAATCATAAAGAGAAAGAATCCGGGCACTGTCTGCTTCGCTGTGCGTTAGGCAGGCGATTTTGGCAATATCGCAGCCGCCATCAAAACAGTTTGCGGCAATAGCGGCCAACTCATCCGCCGGCGGGGTCTTTTCAAAATCGTGGTAGGAAAAAATAATTTTACACCCTTTTTGACGGGCGGTTACTATCACTGCTTTCTTAAAAGAGTCCCCGGCTTCGATTTCTATATCCACGTAGGCGGCGCCGCATTCGATGGCTCCTATTAACGACGCTTCTCTCTCTGCTGCGCTGATTTTGCCCGGCCTGTGGGTGGCTATGGTGCGACAGGGCAGGGAAAAGATTTCACGCACCTGCTGGTCGGAGAGATTCAGCCTGTCTAAACGGATTTCCGCCATTTCGACGTCTTGCAGCGCTGCCGAACATTCCTCGAAATCTACGTCCGCAATACTAATACATATCATGGATTACCTCTGCCAATTCGCTGATGGGAATCTCTTCGATTACTACTTCGCCGGGAGATTTTAATAATACGAAATGGATGCCTGCACCCTCTCTTTTTTTGTCTTTTTTCAGGGCGTCCAGTATTTTGTCCATCTCGCCGCCGGGCAAAATCCCGCCGGGGGCGTTTTTCGCCGGATCTATCTTTGTGGGCAAATTGAACTTTTCCAGCAGTTGTTTTAACCTGACTGCCGCTGCTTCTTCCAAAAGCCCCTTCCTGACCGATAAACCGGCGGCAAAGACCATACCGGCGCTGACCGCCTCACCGTGGCTCAGGCCGCGGGTTTTTTCTAAGGCGTGTCCTAAAGTATGGCCGAAATTGAGTTTCCGCCGTTCTCCTTTTTCTTTTTCGTCGCGGTTGACCACAGCCGATTTGATCGCTACCGAATCATAGACCAGTTTTTCTATGGCTGCCGGGTCTAAGGTTAGAGCCGCCTCATAGTTGTTCTCCAAGAAATCAAACAGATCGCCGCTGCTTAAACAGGCGTGTTTTACGATTTCGGCGAAACCGTTGGCAAGTTCTTTTTTAGGTAGGGTTTTCAGCATTGCCGGATCGCAAATCACAAAGTCCGGTTGATTAAACACGCCTACCATGTTTTTATAGCCGCGAAAATTAACCCCGTTTTTGCCGCCCACGCTAGCGTCCACCTGGGAGAGCAGGGTGCTGGAAACAAAGCCGAAACCCACTCCGCGCATATAAGTAGAAGCGGCAAAACCGGTGATATCGCAGACGATGCCGCCGCCGATGCCCAGGATATAAGATGAGCGGTCTATTTCTAATTGCAGCAGTTTGTCGAAGATATATTCTATAGTTTGCAGGGTTTTGATTTTTTCGCCTGTGCCGATCACGATTTTCGGCAGGGAAGGGAACTGCCCGGCATAAAGGCGGTTTACGTTTTTATCGGTAATAATAACGGTTTTTCTTTTTGGCAGGTATTTTTTTAGGTTTTCGAGGGATTCGCCTACTGCTATTGTCGAAGCGCCTGTTTGTCCGTGAATTTCGATTATTTTCACTGTTTGCCTGCCTCATGCCGTTACGTGGCCGTAGTTAACAACATGTTCTACATCATTCAAATTCCCACCGTCAGGTGGTTTTTTTTCAAGCTCAGCCTAAAAAAAACGTTATCGGGATTACGTATTCATTATACCACGAACAAACCGGTATTATCAATTATCGATGTTCAATTAGCAATGGCCGGGTATGCAATTCCCCAGCCCCTCATCGGGTGCGGGATCTGCTCCCTTTAGAAAAAATTAACGAAAATAATTAAAACGAGTCGGGTAAGAATAACCTTTTTTAATTAATGCCCGATATGGGCTGATTTTTGGAGACCTAAATCCCTATCTACAACCTGTCTCTCGAATTCCGATTCGAATAAATCTATTCTTTCCCGGGCTGACAGGTTTTCTGTTTCTTTTGTAAGTTTTTCTCTTATATCTCGCATCATCTTGACACAGTCAAATTTTTTTTCTTTCATTTTCTATAACCTCCCTTGGGGTTCTTATTTCTAAAAGTTGGTACCCTTCTTTCATATTTATAGAGTTAAACCCTTTAATCCTATGAATATTCACGATATGCTTAAAATTCCAACTCAACAGGATGTCAACTCTCTCCACCGTTGCAATTGCAATATGTTCTGCATCTAATAGATGTTTAGACGTGACCACACCACTCTGGATGTATATTTGCGCCAGTTCTTCCGCCTCTTCAGTTAGAGAGACATATTCTACCTGTTTTCCCGGTATTTCTTTCAATTTCATTTTCACATTTTCCGGCGCAAGCTTTAGTTCGCGTAACGTGATATTAGACACTACGGCTATTTTCTTACCATCTTTAAATTCATCAAATAATAGGTTAGAGTATTCCGCAAATTCATCATCAAAGCAGCCTCCTATTACTGAGGTATCGATATAAGCTCTAAATTTAATCATCACACCATTTATATATGATAAAATTGTTAGAATGTCAACCGGAAAATTAAAATGGAGAAGCGCTGCGCTTAAGACCGCAAACTTCTGTTTAAAAAAACGAGAAACGCTGTCATCACCCATGCCGCGAAGCGGCTTATCGCCTCCCCGTGCGTACGGGGCCACGCCGGGGGCTTGACTGGATGACTATATTTTGTTATAAATTAAACATGAAAAAAATAATTTTTGTTCTGCTGCTCATCCTGATGCCGGTTAACTTTTTGATACCGGCGGGAGAGGATCACAATAAAGACTGGGAATACCAATTAAGAAAATATGCACGAATATATTCACTGGTGAAAGAATACTACCCGGGGGAAGTCGATGTAGAAAAACTCTTTTTCGCTTCCATAGACGGGTTCCTGAAAAGCCTGGACCCTCATTCCTACTTTCTCGATCCTTTGTCTATGCGGTCTATGACTGAAGAACAACAGGGTAACTACTACGGCATCGGCACCAGGATTACCAAATACGAAGACAGGTTGACGGTGGTTGCCCCCTTAGCAGGATCACCGGCATATGAATTAGGGATAATGGCCGGTGACGTGGTCATCGAAATCGACGGCCTGAACACTAAAGACATGTCCTTAGACGATGCCATGAAAAAACTAAGAGGCGCAAAAAATACCTACGTCGATATTAAAGTGCAGCGGGAAGGTCTCAAAAAATCGCTCTCTTTCCACATCAAAAGAGCCGAGATTCCTTTAGAATCGATTTCCTATGCCGTTATCCACCCTAACGATCCGCGCATCGGGTATATTAGTATTAGAACTTTCGGCAGCACAACAGCCCGGGAACTTAAAGAGAAGATCGATACCCTGATAAAAGAAAACAATATGAAAGCGCTCATCCTCGACCTGAGATGGAACGTGGGCGGCTCCCTTTTCGCAGCCGTAGATGTGACCGAGTTTTTCCTCGAAAGGGGGAAAGTTATAGTATCTATTAAAGGAAGGAAGATAAAGCAGGATTTTGTGGCCAAAAAAAACGGCCAATATGAGAATTTGCCCCTGGCGGTTTTGATCAACCGGGTAAGCGCCAGTGCTTCCGAAATCCTGGCTGCCGCTGTTCAGGATCATAAAAAAGGGGTTGTGATCGGCAGCAGGTCCTGGGGTAAAGGGCTTGTACAGACGGTTTATGAACTGCCTTTGAACAGTTCCGTGGCTTTAACTACGGCAAAATATTATACGCCTAACAACGAATGTTTGCAAAGAGATTTTAGTAAATTAGAAGATTATTTTTCCATAATAACCAGGAATGACTACGATAAAAATGACGGTATAAAAGGAGGTGTCACACCGGATATATTTGTCCGCGGAGAAGTGAACCCGGATTTGATAGTAGAGTTTGTCTCTAAAGGTGTGTTTTTTCGCTTCTCGAGAAAGCTCATCGACAGTAATCGCGAGATCGGGAAAGATTTCCAGGTCGGGAAAGAGGTCATAAAAGAATTTAAATTTTTCTTAAAAGAAAACAAAATTAAATACGACAAAAAGGAATTCGCAAAAGATTTACCTGCTGTAAAAAAAAGGATCGAGAGAGCGGTTCTATCGAACAAATTCTCTATTTCCGAAGGTATAAAGGTGTACTTAGGCACCGACCCGGTAACCGGGAAAGCAGTGGAAAAATTAAAAGAGGCGCTTTAAGGTTGAAAATTTTATTTTTAATGATATAATTGAAAAATGATAATAGAATGTCCGAATTGTAAGTCAAAATACGATGTGCCTGACGATAAGATTAGTGGCAGAAAAAAACTCAAATGCTCCACCTGTGACAACATCTTTGCCATACAAGAAGATAAAGGGGACAGCGAAGAGTCGGAAAGCAAAAAAGATACGGCAAAGATAACCAAACAAAGCATCGGCGAATCCTTATGGAGCGACGAGAACCTGAGACTGCCGGACGAACTTAAGATATCGATTGCAGTTATAAAAGGAGCCAGGGCAGGTTACATTTATCATTTAGAGAAGCCCTATGTGTTAATCGGTAGGGGTAAAGTAGAATTGATTATCCCGGACAAAGAAATATCACGCAAACACCTGGCCATCGAAATAAGAAACGACAAAGTTTTTTTAAGAGACCTGGGCAGCACCAACGGCACTTTTATCGACGGCGATAAAGTATCTATTTTAGAGATATTCGACCAGACGGAATTTAAAGTCGGACAAACCACCCTGATGTTGATTACCACCCCAAAAAACAGTTACGGGAAATAAATTGTGGACAAGTGGCGCAAACCGAAGCTTTTTCTTAACCTTATTCTCACCGCCGGCATCTTCACCTATTTTCTCGCCATACTTATACTACTGCTAAATCCCCACATCTCTATTACCAGCAGTAAAGAATTTTTCTTATTATACCGGGATCTTTTTGTTTTTTACGGGCCCTTATGGTTTGTGATAGTAGGCGCCATCTTTTTTATCATCCAATTTTTCTCTGAAAAGAAATATCCTATCGGGCTTTTTTCTCCTCCTACGATCACCTATTTCCTCGCTTTTACGATACTGATTGCTGCGGTCATTTTATTCTTTAATTATGATTACTATCTCGCTCTCTTAGCGCACAACGTAAAAGCAAAATTTATAAAACTGCTCCTAATTAACCTGACACTGGTCATCGTAGGCATCCTATTTGTTTTCTACAAAAGAATCAGCAAGAAATGGCTGCAAATCACTTTTTTAATTATTTTTGTCGTGAACATGATAAGTTCCTACAGTTCCGTCATCTCCACCAGTCATCTTTCACAACAAACCAAACCGGTGGGAATCCTGCCGCCAAAGATTCACCCGCCCCAACTGCCCATTCCGCTGCCCGTAAATGAAGATGAGGAACAAGAACAACTCACCCCGGAAGAGAGTCCACAGAGGAAAATCAGGATAGTCATGATGGACGGCCTTTCCCTGAAAATCCTGCTGTCACTATCTTCCGAGGACAAATTGTTGAATTTTCGTCACCTGCTTAATAAGGGGGTTCATGGCCGGGTTACCACTTTCAGTCCCAATCTTAATTTATCGCTGATTAATTCGGCATTAACCGGGCTCAGGCCAGCGGAATTCATATTCCATGCCAACAAAAGATATAAATTTACCGGTTTGCATCATGAATTCGATATTTTCCCCAGGTATATATTTTTCAGGAACTCGGCCATGTTAGGTTTTACCTCTTTTTATAAAAGAAACAAAAGCAATTTTATCGACAATATTGCCCAGTACTTTGAGAACAACAATTACAAAACAGACCGGTTGATTAATCCTCCCTTTGCTCCCAAATATGCCCACAAATCCTTACACCGGAAAAGTTCATTTATGCTGCGTTTCTCGGAAATGTTAAAAATAGACGACAAGAAATACGAAATATTAAAAAAAGCTTTTTTTTACGATGATTATTTAAAGAACCTGATCCCCACCTTAAAAGACAGTGATGGATACTATTCAGTCATACGCTTCCCCGGTTTAGGTATAATCAGCAAGTATTATTACCAGTATTATGACCCGGACCAACTATTCAGCCGCATCCCCGAAACAGATATAAAAAAATACGGCCCCATCCTTGAAAAATACTACGATTACTACGACTCTATAATCGGGAATTTGATGACCAGCACCGGGGATAATGAACTGCTGGTTATTTTAAGTTTTTTCGAATATGAGCCGCTGCCCGTATGGCGGCGCATCCTGGTTAACCTGTCCGGCCAGGAAGATATCTATGTATATAAATCTTTGCACTCCCCGGGCACTATCCTGTTGTATGAAAACAGCGCCCTGAAAAAAGGTTATCCCCTGAAAACGACTTCCATATTAGATATTTTCCCCACCCTCATTTACTATTCCGGTTTTCAATTGTCGAAAAATTTACAGGGCACTGTTATCAGGGAAATCTTTACCAAGGAGTTCCAGTTAAACAATCCCATAGATATTCACACCAATTATAATAATAGGTAAAACAAAAATGAAAAAATTTATTTTGCTGCTAATTTTCCCGGCGTTAATCTTTTGTTTCTCCTGCCGGCAGAAGATCGAAACGATACCGGAGATAACCGCGTCGCTCACGGACGAAACAATCTATGAGCTCAAAAGTGAAACAAGCCCGGCAGCGTTAATAGAAAACAATAAAGAACTGCTTCTGCTCAGCCTTAAAGGCGAACTTTTTAGGCTCGATGCGGAGAAGAAAACACTCGCTGCGCTGTTAAACTGCGGCACGGACATAGAAGCGGGGATTTTCAGGCAGGGCGGTTTTGCGGTTTTAAAGCAGCAGGGAGCGGAAAACTATATCCTTTTGAATTTAAGTAAAGGGCAGATAGCAAAAAAGATAGAAAACACCGAAATAGGCCGGGTAATCGGCATCGACAGCCGCCTACTGGTTTTCGAGTTAAAAAACGAGTTGATTTTTTTCGATTACGCCGCCGGGAAAATCGAAACAAAAGTAGCCTTAGAAAAAGATGAGCAGTTGTTTAACTGTGAGTTTTCCGGTTCTTTGGCCGCGGTTTTATCGACCCGGAAGCTCTACATAAAAAGAAGGGGGGGCGTTTCTATCGAAACCCGGCAATTGAGAAACGGTTCTGTATCCGGGTTTCTTTTAGATGGGAAATTTATTTATTTCGGTTCGGCAGAGCGGGAGTTGGTTAAATTGTCCATAGGATCCGGTAAGAGCAAGTGGCGAGTCAAGCTGCCGGTTCTTTTAAAGTTTAGGCCGTATAAAGCAGGCAAGTACATTTTAATTACCCCTGAGGACAACAATATTTATTTTTTCAATGGCAGCGGTAGTTTGCGTTGGTGGCGGAGTTTCGATTCGCCGCAGGCGTTTCCGGCGGTAGTAATGGAAAAGAATGCCGCGGTTTTCCTGATGAACCGGGAATTTCGCTGGAAAAACAATAAGATCAGGTTCTACAACTACAAAAAAAAGGACGTAGTTTCCTATAAATTTAAATACAGCATAGAGAGCGCCCCGGTATATTTGGAGGATTACATATATGTGCTGTGCCGGGACGAGGACAAAGAGAGCAATTATATAGCCCGGATCGGTAACAAGTATGACGTGGCTATAGAGATCGACCCGGAGAAAGTGAAGGCGTTGGGGAAATCCATCGAGTTTACTTTAAAGCCCATCAACTTGATCGAGCCGGGGGCTAAGGTGACTATTTTCGATGCAGGGGAGAAGAGTGTTTTCAGCAAAGAGATTGTGGCCGGAGCGGAATTGGATTTCGTCTGGATGCCGGAGAAAACCGGGCGTTACAAATTAACTGCCTCTATAAACGCTAAGAACAAGCAGGGCATCGAAGTGAAGAAAAGTTTTCGGGTCATCGACGTGGATAAGATTGTTAAGCAGTATTATTTTGAATTGCAGCAGGAGTGTCCCCGGGAATTCCCGAAGGCGAAAGCGGCAGCCGCGGAGGACAAAGCAAAGTCTAAGAAGAAAAAGAAAAAAGGCAAAAAGAAAAATAGAAAGAAGAAGTAACCCCGCGGCGCGGGGAGCCTATGAGAGGCAGCGGGTGAGCGCTTTTGATTCTAAATTAACAAAAGTTTTGATCAAACTTTTTCAAAAG
>JAGLSW010000923.1 GCA_023135565.1 Candidatus Aminicenantota bacterium
TGTAAAAGTTTGATCAAAACTTTTGATGAATGAGAATCAAAAACGCTCACCCGCTGCGCAGCAAAAACAACAACCTGGAGAATCTATTAGTGGCCCATTCTTCCCGGCGGCGCCACCGGCGGAACAAAATAATAGGTCAAGCCCACACTGAATATATTATTGCGATATTTGACATCAATAAAACTCCCGGGCTCGTAGTAAGCAGGTTCCAACCATTTGGTGCGCTGATGCATGAAAGCCATCTCGAGCTTTATCCTGGGCAGCACATGCACGCCGCAGCCGAATGCATACCCCTTGAGCCAAATCCCGCCGTCATCAGCACCGCGAAATAACTGCTTGTCCCAACTTAAACCGGTCCGTATATAAACCACCAGCGCTTCCTTCACGACAATAGGCGATTCGATGCCGAAACGGTGATTGATTATATCAGCTTGATTATAAATATAATTGTCCCCCACCGGGAATGAATAATCACCGACCTTTCCTTTAGACCAATAAATGCGCGAAAACTCATAAGATAGATTTAAAAATTTCACCAGGCGGATATGCGCGCCTAAAGAAAATTTCGCCGGCAAGTAAAGCTCACTCTCCTCGTCAATCTCTTTCGTGGTGCCGTCATCCTGGAAATACAGGTTATGAGAGTGAAAGGTGCCTTTCAGCGGTGTATGAAAAGAAAAGCCGATGTTCACATCTTTGTAAACTTCCACCAAAAGCCCGAAAATCAAATTCCCGCCTGCTATTTTTTCGGTATGCTCGCTGCCGATTATACCCCAATCAGGATCGAAGGCCAGGGACCCGGAATTCAAAAACCGCTGGAAAGTGATACCGAAAGCAGCCCCCTCTAATAAATGAATGGCCGTAGAAAACGCCAATACGTCGATACCGCCGCTGCCGGAAAAATTCACAAAGGTTTCGCTGCGCTCGCTGCCGCGGAGAAATTCGCTGCGCGAATAACCCTCAAAACCATAGGGGAGAAAACGGTAATAACTCAAGGCGAAATTCCACTTCACATCCCAAAACGTCACCGGTGCCGAAATAGAAAGGAAACCGATGTTGCCCAGTTTCGAGGCAAAATTGTAATCGAAACGGTGCACTTCAGTGCCGAAATCTTTCTCCTGGGTTTCAAATTCGTAACCCATTTTGTCGCTCCGGTAGGTAATATAAAAAGAGGGATAAGATAAATTCGCCAACCCCGCCGGGTTGCGAAACACCGCGGTTAGGTCATCGGCTGCCCCGGTAAAAGCATTGCCCATGGCAAGCGATTTGGCACCGTACAAAAAATTATAATAGGTGTAAAAAGCTTTATGCTGCGCGGAAAGGGGCAGGCGAAAAAAAAACGAAAAACAAACAACTAAAAAAATAAAAAAAACAAACGTCCTCTTCTTACTAACATTCCGTAAACTTTTGCCAAAAAAACGAACGTTTTGAGGCAGCCGACCCGGACATGCAATATCCAACCCCTCATAGGGTGTGGACGCCGTCCACTTTTTGCTAACAATCATTTTTTACCTCCTTGGCAGCACTCAGCTTTCGGCCATCGGCATTCGGCAAAGGGGCAGCGACGAACTTTTAGGGTCTCGTTTCCGGCAAGCAGGAAGATGCTGCTTATCGCTTGTTATTTT
>JAGLSW010000924.1 GCA_023135565.1 Candidatus Aminicenantota bacterium
TTCAGTTTTTGACAACAGGCCGCAGTTCATAAATTGAGTTCACCTCAGGGAGGGAATTGGGAACCGGCACGGCGAATTGAGCGGCCCCATCGCACTCTATAGGGGCAAAATTTCTCTGTTTGAACGAAGTGAGTTTGAAATTTTAGCGAGATGAGCCGCAAGCCGGTCAATTCCCGGACGGGTGAACGAAATATGAACTGCGTGAGTTCAATTTTCTCCAAAACTGAACAGTTACAAAATCACACCCGGAACACTTTGCCGCCGCCCTCTTTTTATTAAAAGGCTGTGCTTATTCCCGGTTCTTTTCATCTAAGGCGGCGAGCAACTTCTCCGGGGTGATGGGTAAATCACGTATGCGAACTCCTACCGCATTGTAAATGGCATTGGCTATGGCCGGGGCTGTGGGACACATGCCGGATTCGCCTACGCCTTTAGCGCCGAAAGGCCCGAAACTGTCATCGGTTTCGACAAATTCCAGGTCTATGGGGAAATTCATTTCATGAATGGTGGGTATTTTGTAATCCCTGAAATTAGGATTCAATATCCGCCCTTCCCTGGTGAGCACCTGCTCATAAAGCGCATAACCGATACCCTGGGCCAAAGCTCCGTACATCTGTCCTTTGAGCGCCTGGGGGTTCAATACCCGGCCTACGTCGTGTACTGCGGCGATGCGCAGGATTTTCACTTCACCGGTTTCGGTGTCTACCTCTACTTCCACGCCCTGGGTGCCGTATACATAGGTGGCAGACATATTGCCCGTCCCTTTTTCCCAGTCGGGGAGATCGCTGGGCGGATCATAGAAAACCTCGGCATTCAATACTGCACCCTGCCGGCGAAAATGGATTGCCCTGATTAAACGGCCTAATTCTAAACGCAGCCAGGGTTCCGCGGGCGCGTCCTTTATAAAAATATAACCATCCTTCATGTCGAAACGGTCTTCTTTTGCCGCTTTCTCAAAATCAAACCCGGGCGCTTCGTAATCCGGGTTCTTCGCTTTGAATTTCTTGAGATTTTTGGCTGCTTCCTTGGGGAATATTTTTACGGCAAATTTGAAAATCTTTTCACGCAGGCTTGCCGCAGCCATTATAGCTGCATTGCCCGACATAAAAGCGCCCCGGCTGGCATGAGTGCCTACATCCCAGGGGCAGGCCGCCGTATCGGTGGGGTTTATAAAAACTTTGTCCGGTGGAACCCCCAGGGCTTCGGCTATGGATAGGGAGAGGACGGCGTGCAGTCCCTGCCCCATTTCTACGCCGCCATAAAAAGCGTAAACGTTGGCAAAGTCATCTAACATGAGCATTAAACCGCTGCCGTCGGACCTGTAGATGCGACCGCCGCCGCCTACATGAAATAAAGAGGCCATGCCTACACCGCGGTGTTTGCCCGCTGCACGTTTTTTCTTCCAATCTAATTTTTCAGCGGTTTTATCCAGGCATTCTTTTAATCCGCAGGTGCTGACCTTCATGCCCATGGGGGTGGTTTCATTCGGTTCGTTGCGGTTGATTTTCCTGAAGTCGAAAGGGTCGATAGCGGCTGCTTCCGCCAACTCATCCATGTTGCATTCTAAGGGCCAGTTGAGCTCCGGGTTGCCGTAACCGCGCATAGCCTGGCAATAAGTATTATTGGTATAATATATATCGGCGTTGAAATAGACACTGCTTACTTTGTAAAGGGAGGTGGCGGGCAGCATCATAACACTGGGATAAGTGGCGCCCCAGGAGGTATAAGCTCCGTTGTCAAGTGTCACCTCGATACGGCGGAAGGTGAGTTTGCCATTTTCGTCACATCCCTGGACGATTTTGATCTGCGAACACTGCCTGGGTGAGAGATTGGCGAATTCCTCGTCCCGGTTGTATAGGATTTTCACCGGTTTTCCCGCCTGGTGAGCCAATAATATAGCGATATATTCATAGGCGTGAGTGTCGAGCCCGGTACCGAATGCGCCGCCTATCGCCGGTACGATGACCCGGGTGTTTTTACCGCGCAGTCCCATATCTGCCAGGGCCTGGTTAAAATCACGTTGGGCCATGAAGGGAATCTGGGTTTTGGTCCACATGGTGAGGTTATTGTTTAAACCGAACTCAGCGATGCAGCCGGCAGTACCCATGCAGCTCTGCTGGATTAAGGGAGTAGAGAATTCCCCTTCAACGATGTACTTCGCTGCCTTTCTTCCTGCTTTCAAATCGCCGGATTCATGAAAAAATTTCAGGGGCAGTTTGTTGTTCTGCCTGGGTTTACCCTGGGGGTCTGCTGCATGTATAAGAGGAGCGCCCTCCGCCATGGTTTCCCGGAGAGAGAAAATCCCGGGCAGCGGTTCATACTCCACTTCGATGAGTTCGACGGCTTCTGCCGCAATGTCCGGGTTTACGGCGGCTACAGCCGCGATTTCATCCCTGCAATGGCGTACTTTATCTTTTTTCAGGGCAAAGTTATCGCGCAGGAACCCAATGCGAATCTCAGGAGTGTTGTAAGCTGTAATTACAGCTTTTACACCGGGGAGTTTTTCCGCTTTAGATGTATCGATGTTTAAAATCCGGGCGTGTACATGTTCACTGAACTTAATTTTACCGAAGAGCATCCCCGGCCGCTCCAGGTCATGGATATAATAAGATTTTCCGCCGGCCTTTTCAGCCCCTTCGGGCCTGGCAAATTCTTTTCCTAAATATTGAAATTTTTTCATTTGTCTTCCCTCAATTTTTGGGCTGCGGCTTTTACAGACTCGATAATCTGCACATAACCGGTACAGCGGCAGAGATTACCCACTAAGGCATCGCGGATTTCAGCTTCGGTAGGTTGGGGGTTGGCGTCTAACAGGGCTTTGACGGACATCACCATACCGGGGGTACAGAACCCGCACTGGATGCCGCCGTGATCGACGAAGGCTTGTTGAATAACCGACAGTTGGTTGCCTGCTCCTAATAGACCTTCGATAGTAGTAACGTTTTTCCCGTCGATTTCTAAAGCCGGGTAGAGGCAGGAATTGACTGCCAGGCCGTCTACGATAACCGTACACGCGCCGCACTCGCCTTCACCGCAGCCCTCCTTGGTGCCTTTCTCCCCTAAGGGGCCGCGCAGTACGTCGATCAATCTTTTCTGCGCTTCGACTGTGGCAAATACCGGGGAGCCGTTTAAGTTAAAAACAATTTCTTTTCTCATGATTTACCCCTTAAAAGTCTAATAATTCTTGTATTGCCCGTTTCACATAAACACCCACTATGCGGCGGCGGTACTCTGCGGTAGAACGAATATCGGTTATAGGTGACACGCTGCTTTCAGCCAATTTCTGCGCTTCTATCAGCGTTTTTTCCGAGATTTCGGCGTTCTCGAACAGTTCTTCTACTTTTTTTAAACGCAGTGGCGTCGGCGCCACCGAACCTGCTGCGATACGGGCTTTCTTACATTTGCGAGTACTGCCTTCCATCTCCAGCAGCACTGCTGTGCTGACAATGGACAGGTCCATTCTTACCCGGCCCTTTTTTTTAAAAGTGGCTCGTACGCCGGGAGCGGGTTTATTTAGGATGATATCGGTCAACATTTCACCGGGAAGCAGACAACTTTCACCGGGACCGAGAAAGAATTCATCTAAAGGAACTTCCCGGCTGCCTTCGGACCTTTTAAGAACCGCCCTGGCCTCCAACACTAAGAGTGGAAGCGCTGTGTCGGCGCAGGGAGAACAGTTGCAGAGATTGCCCCCGATGGTGGCCACATTACGTATCTGGGGGCCGCCCAACCGTTTCACAGCCTGGATCAGTACCGGGAACATATCACCTAACTGCGGGTGATTAATCAGGTCGCCGATGGTCGTCATGGCTCCTATGCGGGTCTGTTCCCCTATTTCGATCCCTGAAAGCCCGGGAATAGACCTTAAGGAGATCAGTGCCGTGGGTTTTTCTTCACTATTTTTTATCTTAACCATCATGTCTGTGCCACCGGCAATAAACCTGACGCCGGGGAACCGTTTATACAGGTCCCAAACTTCACGTAAAGATTGTGGTATTAAGAAATCAAGATTATTCATGCTATTATCCCCCCTTCTCTCAAAGAAGTTATTTCCTTAGTCGATAAACCGGTTTCCTCCAGCAGGGCAGAGGTATGTTCACCGTAGGCCGGGGCAAAAGGAAGCTCGCCGCCGATTTTTTCGAGATGCTCTGTGTCCTGCGCGGCCGGCGGCAGCCGCACCGGTTTCCCGTCCGGTGTGGTGGTTTTTAGAAGCGTTTCAGCAGCAAAGGGCAGGCTTGCCACCTCTTCGATGGGTGTTATGGGTGAATGGGGAATTGCTGCCGCGGATAGAACTTTTGTTATTTCGGAGGAAGAATACTTCATGGTCACGGCTTCTATCCCGGGAAACAGGTCCTCCTGGTGTTGGCGGCGGCCTTCGTTGGTGCTGTAGCGTTCCTGGTTCAGTTCGGCAAACATCGGCGTTCCTGTAAAGCGAATCCACTGGGAATCGCTGCCTAAAGCAATATAAATAAACCCATCCGCTGTTTTGTAAGCGTCCACCGGGATAAACTGCCGGTGCCGGTTCCCGGAACGTTTTAGCTCTGAGGGCGGGCTGCCCATATCGAGCATGGGGAGGAACGTGTGCAGCCAGGACAAAGCTACCCGGGCCATGGAGATGTCTATTTTTTTTCCTTTGCCCGTTTGTCCGCGTTCCATCAGCGCCAGGATGATCTGGGTAAAAGCCTCATCTCCTGCTTTCAGGTCTACTATAGGCAGGCCGCATTGGAGGGGTGGGCTGTCCGGGAAGCCGGTTAGGTCCATGTAGCCGCATAAAGCCTGCAGTACCGGGTCATAACCGGGGACATCGGGATACTTAGTCCCCATTGCCGAGATACTGCACCAGATAAGGTCTTGCCGGGCTTTAAGCAGGGTTTCGTAGTCTAAGCCCAGCCGTTTATGGCGGGCGGGCATCGTATTGGTGCAGAACACATCGACATTTAACTCTTTTATCAAATGTTTCAAAATTTCCTGGCCTTCTTTTTTTTTCAGGTCTATGGCAATGGCTTCTTTACCGGCATTAGGGGCCACAAAATAGCTGTGCCTGTCTTCTCCGGCAACCGGCCTGCCGATGTAACGATTGGGATCGCCTTTTGATTTTCGTCCGGGTAGTGGTGTGGGTTCCAACTTTATAACGCGCCAGCCTAAATGTACGCAGCGCAGTGTTGCGTAGGTCATTGTCAGCGCTTGTTCCATACTGAGTACAACTTGTGGTTTCACTGTTTGCCTCCAGGGTTAAGAAAGCCGCGGGTTAGCGCATCTAAAAAGATATCCTGCTTTTCTTTTCCATTAAGAGATTATAAAAGAAAAAAAAAAATATTTCAATGATAATAGTTATTTTTTTAACTTTACTACTGATTTTAAAATTTTGTTTTTTGCGGAAATTTAATCGAGGGGGGCTGCGGCCCAGCGCCCATCTCTTTGAATTCAGCTTTGACAGGGTAACTATTCAGCTTTGACAGGGTAACTATTCAGCTTTGGAAAAAATTCAAAGCTTTTGTCGGGGGGGCTTCTCGCTTATTTAAACAAAAGTTTTGTTCAAACTTTTTCAAAAGTTTGGCCCCCGGCAGGGCCGCCGGAGGCAAGCCCGTTTTAGATTTTCCCAAAAACTGAATAGTTACTTGACAAGGTATTGATTTTTTTGGCGGTTTATGTTAACTTTGAGTTTTCCTTTCGATTCATCATAGAGACGGGCACGTGCCCGCGGCCCATGAACGAGGACGAAATGATTTCTTTAGGATTAGAAAATCTTAGCGAAAAAACAAGATATTTACTGGATAACAGCATAAAGCAGGAAACAGGAGGCACTAATGGACTTTAAATTTACAGAGGAGCAGGATTTCTTCCGGGCCGCGGTTAGAGACGCGGTTGACCGGCTGATCCGGCCCAGGGTGCAGGAAATCGACGAAGCCGATGATTTTCCCATGGATTTGTGGAAGCAATTCGCTGAATTGGGCTACTTAGGACTCAGGCATCCGGAAAAATACGGCGGTCTCGATGTGGACGTTATGACTGCCATGATCTTTTACGAAGAGCTGGCCCGGGGATCCTGCGGTTTTGCCATGACAGTTACTATGCAAATACTAATGGGCACCTATTTTATAGCCAGGTTCGGTTCGGAAGAGATAAAACAGCGCGTGCTGGCGCCTGCTGTTAAAGGTGAGAAAATCGGCACCATTTGTTTTACAGAAGATCAGTCCGGTTCGGACCTAAGCGGTACCCGCACCACTGCTGTGAAAAAAGACGGCGGTTGGGTGATTAATGGCCGCAAGAATTGGATTACCAGCGGGCCGATTTGTGATTTTTGCACTGTTTTAGCCACTACCGATCCGGCAAAAGGAGCGGAAGCTTTAAGTTTTTTCCTGGTAGAAAAGGGGGCCGAAGGATTCAGCACCGGTCAAAAAATTGACAAGCTCGGTTCTCATGGTTCGGTTACCGGCGAGCTTATTTTCGACAATGTGTGGGTGCCCCGGGAGAACCTCCTGGGTGAAGGTCCGGGCAGCGGGATCAAATACAGCACCGATATTTTGAATGAAGTACGCGTAATGACGGCTCTCAATGCTTGCGCTATCGCGGACGAAGCCATGAGCGATGCCCGCAAATATGCCCTGGAGCGGGTAGCTTTCGGCAAACCCATCGGTAAGTACCAGTTGATCAGGGCTAAGTTTGCCAACCACTGGGCCTGGTATGAAGCAGCCCGTCTTTTTGCTTATAAGGCGGCCTGGATGATCCAGGAAGGAATGGACTGCCGGGACGAGTGTATGTTAGCCAAGATGTTTGCCACTGAAATGTGCATGTCCGCGGTGGATGAAGCCAGTCGGATTTATGGCGGCAACTCTTTTGCCATGGAATATCCCCAGCAGCGTTTTTTCAGGGACGCCCGGTTCTTGCTTTTTGGCGGCGGCTGTCACGAGGTGCTCCGGAACGCATTGGGCGCATCCTATATAAGAAAAGGAGGCTGAGGGTGCGGCGGGGGTCGGCGACCCCGGCCTATTAGGAGCTTCTCACTAAACAGAAGTTTTGATCAAACTT
>JAGLSW010000925.1 GCA_023135565.1 Candidatus Aminicenantota bacterium
GGCGAATCGGGAACGGGCAAGGAGCTGGTCGCACACGCGATACATGAGCTGTCACCACGACACGAAGGACCTTTCATCGCTGTGGACTGCTCTGCGTTACTAGAGACATTGTTGGAGTCGGAGTTGTTCGGTCATGAGAAGGGAGCATTTACCGATGCCTATACGCAGAAATTGGGGAAATTGGAAATCGCTTCCGGCAGTACATTGATTTTAGATGAAATCGGGGATATGCCTCTCAATTTGCAGGCCAAATTGCTGCGGGCGCTGCAGGAGAAGGAGTTTTACCGTTTGGGAGGTAATGTTTCCATTAAAGTGGACTTGAGGATCATTTCGCTCACCAACCAGGACACAAAGAAATTAATCAAGGAAGGAAAGTTCCGCGAGGACCTTTACTTTCGTCTTGTTCACCGTATCATCATGATCCCGCCTCTCAGGGAGAGGAAGGAAGACATATCCGCTCTTATTAGCCATTTCACCAAGAAATTCTGTGTATCGAGCGGCAAGAAGATTAAAGGTTACACTGTAAAAGCCTATGAAGTGCTCAAAGATTATGAATGGAAAGGTAATGTCAGGCAGTTGGAAAATGAAATCAACAGCATCGTAAACCTGACGGAGGACGGTGAAATCATCAACTATGATATTTTATCCGATGAAATAAAAGCCGGCGCTCGCGAGGCGACACAGACTTTGAAGATTTCCCCTATCGATCGAAATGAGGAAGACGAGAGGGGTAATATCCTGGAACTATTGGAGAAGCACGGCTGGAATAAATCTAAAACTGCCAGGGAAATAGGCATGACTTACCGCGGTCTGCATAAAAAAATGAAAAGGATGGGAATTAACCCGCCCGCTTAGGCACTGAACGAAGCGCCTGCCCTTGCATTCAACCCCTTAATGCCTGCCCTTGCCGGGGGGCTTTAAGTGGAGCGCGCAGCGCACGGCGTTACGGAGCGTCAAATCTGGCAGAAACCGCCAATTTTGTGCCGTGCGCTTTGCGCTCTGTGAGGAGGCGGCGTTTAAAGCCTTTACTGCTATCTGCTGTTTTTTTGTTCGTACCGGGTATATATAGCATTTTTTTTGCCAACTTGCGGGTTCGCGGTTTTTTTCCTGGAGATAGCCCACTGATGGTCTTTTCCCCGCGTAGATGTTAAAAGTTAACGAAATTATAGTGACAATATTTTGCCAAAGTGTCTCCATTTAGTAACAAAATTTGTCACCCCGCAGCGTACGGGGAGCCTATGAGGGGCAGCTTATTGAGACAGGATAGCCGGGTAGTTTGCACCATCGTCTCTCTACTGTTATCACAGCCGGTCATTTTCAGGCCCCGGGGAGCGGCGCAGGGAGCCTATGAGGGGCTTTCGAGTAACAGGAAAGCGTATCGCTCATGAAAAGTTTTGGGAGTTCAGAAGGGGACTGCGTCCCCAGCCTATGAGCCGCTGCGCGGCAGGAGCCAACGATGGCCGTTTATCGAGCAGAGAAGCGTATCGCTCATGAAAAGTTTTGGGAGTCCAGAACCCTTTTTCAAAAGGGTTTTGGCCGCCGGAGGCAAGAATGATTCCCGATTAAAAAAGTCAGAAAGTCATGCACCGTGCACATTTTAAGCGGAACATTGCAAATTTAGCATCCGACAAAACCGGAACATTGTAAAATTAGCAATTAGCAATGTAAAATTAGCATCCGACAAAACCGATTTTGTCGCACTGGCGCGAAGCAGCTTATCGCCTCCCCACGCGAGTGGGGTCGGATGCTAAATGCTAAATTTTTACTGGATGACTTTGACTACCTGACCGCGGGACAATTGGGCATCCAGGTCCATAGAATTGATCAAAGCGATATGTTCCCAGTTCTTTTGATCCACTTGCAGCGCCTGCAAAAAATTTCTCAAACTCTGCTGCTTGCTTGCCTGCCTGAGCGCCACTCTTGCCGCTTTGCGGCGCAGGAAGTTGGCATCTGTTAAGTTATTGAATGAGCCGACGGTGGTTTCGATGGCGTTTTGATAGGTATAATAATCGCCGCTGGCTGTGGCGGCAAAAAAGTTAAACACACTCCCGCCTTTTTTTATACTGCTCACCCGCACCTGGATATCCTGCTTTTGGTTTTGGGAAACGCCTTCCTCTAAAGAGGTTTTGACCATTTTGTGAAAGGCCTGCATCCCGTTGATATTCCTGAATCCCTGGGAGAGTACGTTAATTTTTTTCAAGGAAGCCAATTGCTCATCCACATATTCATTTAAATTTTTGGTTGTAGACCCAGGGCTGAAGATAAGCACGGCCTTGCCGTTCTGCGGCGCTAAAGTGACTTTTTTCGGCGTATTCTGCACTTTCCAGGTGGGCGGGATATTGAAATAGAATTTCATCTCCGGGTGGTAAAAAACACTGCCCTGCACATAACCCTGCCTGGGATTCATGCCGTAAACCAGGCCGTTTATTTTGCGCAAGTAGGAATTTTTTTGCACTAACAAAGGCGTGGTCGGGTATTCCGGGGCTTTGAGCCGTTCCTGCACTTTGGCGATGCGTTTCGGGGTCAAAGGATGGGTAGAAAGGAAATTAGGCAGGTGGCCGCCCCCTTTCATCTTCGTTAAACGCTGCAGGGAATTAAAAAAGTTGACCATTTCGCCCGCCTGGTAGCCCGCTTTGCTGGCATACTCGATACCTAAAGCGTCGGCCTGGTACTCGTCGCTGCGGCTGTATTTCAGGAACAATAGTTGACCGGCAACTCCCGCTAAGGGCGCCATATCTTTGATCTTTTTGCTTAATTCCCCGGCAACGATCAAACCCACGGAAAGAAGGATCGACCGGCTCATCGAGCGGGCTGAATGGCGGGCATTGACGTGACCCAATTCGTGGCCTAAGACTGCCGCCAGTTCAGCCTCGCTGTTCATCATAGCCATAAGTCCCCGGGTGATATAAATATACCCCCCCGGAGCCGCGAAAGCGTTTTGCACCGGTGTATCGAGCACGGCAAAGGTGTACGTTATGTTTGGCCGATGGATATGCGGCAGCAATTTTTTCCCCATAGCGGCCACATAGGCATTCAACTGCGGATCATCGTATATGCCGTATTCTGCTTTGATGCCCCGGTCTACGTCCCGGCCTAATGAGATCTCTGCTTTTTCCGAGATCAGCATCAGTTCTTTTTTCCCCGTCACCGGGTTCACCGCGCAGTGGTACAGAACCGCTGTGCTTAATGCAATCACAAAAACAAAACTAAATAGTTTTAAAATTTTTTTTATTTTCATATTAACCTCTCCTATGCCGTAACACGGCAGTCGAAAACTTCGCCACACCTCCGCCGTCCATTTTAGGAATCTGTCCCCGGGGCAGGTCTCTTAATTTTTGCCTCTTTGAAGCACTCCAAAAAGATGGCATCGATCTCGTCGATATGTTCGTTGATTATTGTTTCCAGCGTCTCTTTGTCGATAGCGGCGAAAGCACCTGCTGCTTTTTCTAAGTAGAAATCGCCGTCATAAAGGTCTATAATCGGTTTATTTGTAGACAGGCTGTCTACCGATTCCTTTACTATTACCGGGGCGCTTTTTTCAAAGAAGGCGAGCACTTTTTTTACTAATACTTCGTTAAAGTTTGCTGAAGAAACAGACTTTTCGGTCGAAGTGGTTGGGGATGTGTTTCCCTGGCCCCTCATGGGCTGCGGGCGCCGCCCGCTTTTGGGAATATCTTGTTCGCTCATAGGAACACCTCACTGTTTTCGATATTTTTTTTTAAGGATAGATTTTATAAGAAATAAGTGTGTATTTCAACACCCCGCGGGATTTTTTTTTATTTCTATCAAACAGCACCGGTGCAGATAAAGATAGGTTTAACAGTGACTCCGGTCCCCGCATCCCTGTGATCGACTTCATAGGTGCGCCTGTTTTCCCGGTCGATGGTTTCCACGAAGGTAACGAGAAAAATTTCCCGGAGGCCTAACTGTTCTCCATAACGGGCTGCTTGCTCTAAGGCCTGCCGGTAAGCCGCCCGGTGGGTGAAACTTTTTAATTCGATGCCGTAAGTGGCTCCGCCGTACTCGATGAGCAGGTCGATCTTACCGTTCCCTGTAGGAAATTCCGGGAATACACGCCCCTTTTTACTGCGCAGGAAACCCTCGATATAAGCGTACAAATTAAAATGAAAAACCGCTTCATACACACGTAGATCGCTGCGCCGGGGGGCTTTTTTAAAGAGCCAGGATTTGTTTTTATCGAGATATTTTTGATAGAGCTTCATTAATTCGCGGAGGTCGAGCCGGTCTGGCGTGACGACCCGGTCGAGGTCGGTGAAAGGCTCCACTAATTGACCCATTTCGTTAAAAAGTTCCCTGGAAAAATAATTAAAAAGCCTTTTTTGTACGAAAGGGCAGGAAAAACGCAAATAATACCTGACCTGCTCCTCCACCTCTTTATCCACCACACCATTCATATATAACATTTTTATCGCCGGATCATCGAAGCGGAATTCCAATTTTTTTTCTGTTTGAAACATTTCGAAAATCAGGGTTTTGCCGGGTTCTTGCCGGGCCTTGCTGATAATATTCAGGATGTTGTTATTGGGCAGCGCATAAGTAGCCGCAGCGTAAACGATTTCGAAATCTCTCATGGTAACGGGCTTAGCCGTATCGACCCTGTAATCCTCGAAACCTTCGCTGAGCAGTTCCCCGAACCAACAAGTCAATCCCGGTTGGCCCCGGGTTTCATAAAACAGCCGGTCGATCACTTTTTTTTCGATTTTGCGTCCGCTCTCTTTTTCGTACCATTGAAACATTCCCATCACTTCATCATAAGTCAGGTTGGGCACATGCAAACTGTGTTGTACATTAAAGGGGGAGCCTCTCATATTTTCGATGCCCAGTACGCTGCGCACCCCGATTAGCGCCACCCCGTGCAGCAGGTAGGATTTTTTTTCGCTGGGTTTATCTCTTTCGTACTGCCGTTCGATATAGGTGTTTCGGAAGGCGCTCACCAGGACGTTTATCGCTTCTTCCGCCAGGGCGTCGAATTCGTCGAGTATTAAAATAAGAGGTTTATCGATTGTTCCTATTTTGAAAATGTCCTGGAATTTATCCTGGGTATCGATGCCGGGGAAAGATTTGCCCAATCGTTCCCCGATTTTTTCAGCGATAGTTTGGATAACTTTCGGCACATTATTTTCATATTTTAGTCGTTCCAGGCTGACCTGGACGACGTCGAAAGGAGGATTTTTCTGTATTTTTTGTAAAATTTCCTGCATCAGCCAGGATTTCCCCGTCTGGCGCGGAGCCCATACGGTAATATAATGGCCGCCCTCTGCTGGATTTTCCCCGATCAGGTTGGTATAAGCTTTGTCGATCAAGTTTTCCCTGGGCGTGTAATAGTGTAGTTTCGGATTAACTGGGCCGTATGAAGAGAATTTTCTCATTTTAGCTCCTTTTTTATCTGGTTATTACGGGCTAATTTTATCAAAAGTTCATAAGGAAAGCAAACTCCCGGAAGCTTATTATATTTCGTCGGGTTCTTGCCTGTCCCCAAAAAAATTCCCAGGAAATCGATCTTTAAAAACGTACGCCTCGCCATTGCAAGAGCGTACGCCTTCGCGGTATAATCCCGGTAGGAGGTAAAATGAGACTCTCAGCTACAAAATTAAGACAAAATCTTTACAATATACTGGATGAAGTTATAGAGAAGGGCTTGCCCGTCGAAATTGAAAGAAAAGGAAAAATCCTGAAAATAATCGCGGAAAAACCCCGAAGCAAATTGATGAATCTCGAACCTCATGATACCATTGTCGGTAACCCGGAAGATATTATAAGCATCGATTGGTCGAAAGAGTGGCAAGAAGAGGAAAACCTATAATGTGCTTTTTGGATACTCATATTGTGGTATGGTTGTACCAGGGAGATTTTTCACTGCTGTCGAAAGAAGCAAAACAAACCATCGAGAAGGATGATATATTTATTTCGCCGCTTGTTTCGTTAGAACTGCAATATCTTTTTACTAATACTTCGTGAAAGTTTGCTAAAAAAACAAACTTTTCGGTCAACCTGGTCGAATATGTTGTCCCCAGGCCCCTCATGGGTTGCGGGCGCCGCCCGCTTTTTGAAATAGGAAGGATAAAAACCGATTCTCAAACCATTCTCAATTACTTAAAATCTAAAATTGGTCTGAAAATAGATGATAAAAATTTCAAAGAAATTATTAATACGGCATTAAAAGAAACCTGGACAAGAGACACCTTCGATAGAATAATAACAGCACATGCGAAGTACAGGGACGCTTACCTGATCTCAAAAGATGCAAGGATAACAAAAAACTATTTTAAAACACTTTCCTGATTTTCCCCCTTGCCTCCGGCGGCCAAAACCCTTTTGAAAAAGGGTTCTGGACTCCCAAAACTTTTCATGAGCGATACGCTTTCCTGTTACTCGAAAGCCCCTTA
>JAGLSW010000926.1 GCA_023135565.1 Candidatus Aminicenantota bacterium
CAAAACTTTTGTTTATTTAGAAGCGCTATCATCTGATATGTGTTTTGATATTTAGTATGAGTGAGAAAATGAAAAAAAAATTATTTATTTTAATTTTATTATTTATTTCTTTTGTTTTTGGAGAAGGGGCTGAAACCCGAAGCAAGCTAACCGGTTCACCCTATGTCTATACCGAATGGGAAACCTTCTACGTAAAAGACGGACTGCCCAACGATCATATTTTTTCTATCGAAGCCGACGGCAGTCGCCTGTGGGTAGGCACCGAAGGAGGGCTGGCCCTTTACGAAAAGGGGCGCTGGAAAAGCTGGCGCGAGAAAGACGGGCTGCCCTGGAAAGTGGTAAGCGATATCGCTGTCAGCGCTAAGACCGGCGATGTCTGGCTGGCTTTGTTCGGCGGTGGTCTGGCGCGGTTCAGCGGCGGGCGTTTCGATTGTTTTAATCAATTCAACAGCGGTTTGGTCAATGATGTAGTTTATGGCGTTGCCTTGTTAGGTGACATGGTCTGGGCGGCCACAACCGCCGGGATCAGCTCGTATAACACCGTAACCGGGGAATGGGAAATATACACCGAAAAGAACGCCCCGATGGAAGAAATCTGGTGCTACAATGCTGCTGCTGCTGACGGCAAAGTCTATATTGCCGTATGGGGCGGTGGCATCCTCGAATGGGACCAAAAAACACGGCGCTGGAACGCACACCGGGACCCGGACAAGGAAATGGAAATCGATCTGTATCGCGATGACGGTTTAATTCACATTATTACCACCTCGGCATCCTATATCGACGGCGTGCTTTGGGCTTCCACCTATTTCGGGCTCAGCCGTTACGATGGCCGGAACTGGCGCGGTTATATGGACCATGACAGCGGCCTGGCAAGTAATTTTATCAATTTAGCCCTGGGGCGCAGTGGGGTTTCCTGTTACAATGCCACGGACCTTGGCCTGGCTGTACTGGTAGACTTCAAATCCGACACCTGGGTGACTTACAAAAAAGACAAGCCGGAGGATAAAACATGGACTGCCCATATAGGTGTAGGAAATAAAGAACAATTTTCTGTCCCCACAAAACTAACTCTGCCCAATCATTTTGTTATTTGTTTAGATTTCCAGGGCCAGGACCTCTGGATCGGCACCGGTCACGGGCTGGCGAGAGGCATCGGCAAAGGCTACTACCCCGGTCTAAAGACTAATAAAAAGCGGAGGGCGGCAGGAGCCAACGATAGCCGTTTATCATGTAGATAATCGAATCGCTCAACAGAAGTTTTGATCAAACTTTTACA
>JAGLSW010000927.1 GCA_023135565.1 Candidatus Aminicenantota bacterium
AAAATCACCCGGTGCCGTGCTTTTCTTAACAAACATAAAACAGCACCCACTGAGATGGTTAAGCAGACCAATGATTGTATTGCGAAGCTTCAGCGTGAGATAACAGCCATCGGACAAACAGAGGCTGTGGATAAAGCTTTCAGGGAATTGAAGATAGGTGAGAGCTTAAAGAGCAAGGCGGATAAACAAGCCAAAGTCACAAAATGCCGCACGTTTTTGAACGATCATAAAACAGCTACCACAGAGATGGTTAACCAGACCAATGATTATATTACGAAGCTTCAGCGTGAGATAACAGCCATCGGACAAACAGAGGCTGTGGATAAAGCTTTCAGGGAATTGAAGATAGACGAGAACTTAAAGGGTAAGTCTGCGAAACAAGCCGAAATTACCCGGTGCCGTGCCTTTCTTAAAAAACATAAAGCTGCTTCCAAAGACAAGGTTACGCAGATCAATAATTATATCTCGAACCTTGAAGGGGAAGTAGAAACCATTGAGAAAATTAAATATGCAAGAAAGAACGGGAGAAAAGAGTACGATAAAATAAAAGGAATTATTGATTTACTGAAGTATCGAGCATTTATTAGAAATTACCCAAAATCGGTCTACATCGAAAATCTAAAGAAGAGACTACGCAAAAAGGATAAAAACTTGCCCCCGGAAAACCACTGGCTCTCGATTTCCCAAAACAGCAAAAGTTATTACGAAAGAATTTTTGCCAATAATCACCGCATGGTATATATCCCAGAGAAAAACTTCTGGATCGATAAATATGAAGCATCAAATGCTCAATTCAGGAATTATAAAAATGTGAATGACAATGACAACTGCCCGGTCATGGTGAGCTATTCCGAAGCACATGGATATTGCCGGAAGTATGGCTTCAGATTGCCCACAAAGGACGAATGGGGCTATGCTGCCGGGAAAGAAATAAAAGCAAACGGAAAAGATCGTGTCTATCCCTGGGGCAATGATCCACCTTTCAGTGATAGCATTTTTCGGGCAAATTTTAATCTTTACGAGAGCGATACATGTGATGGTAGCTCTCCTGTTAAAAGTTTCGAGAAATATTGTTCACCCTTTGGCGTTGTCAATATGGCCGGTAATGTATGGGAGTGGGTGAAAGACGGCAAGCTAAAAGGAGGCGGTAGCAATTCAAGTGCAAGTTTGCTTAAAATAGAGATAGAACCATATCAGGGAGTAAATGCCATTCGAGGTTTTAGATGTATAAAACATGAGATCAGATAATAAAATGAAAACTTATAACCGCTTTAGAAAAATAATTTCGATTGTTTTAATTATCGTTTTCGTTTTCCAGGCTGATATTTTTTTAGCAAGTGCAAAAGAAATACTGGGAATAGAAATAGAAGGAAATTTTAAAGATGCTCTGGACTATTATAAAAAAAAAAAATATAATATTTCAGAAACTATACTTAAAAATTTTATTCGACAATTAGAGGAAAGTGATAATCGGGAAAAGCACATATGGAAATTCTATCTGCTTCTTGGTGCCGTCCATGAGAAAAACGGGGAAGATAAGCATGCACGAGAGCAATACCAGAACGTAAGAAATGAATTTGGGATCAAAAAGCTCAAAGAAATCAATATGAATGAACTTCCGATATATAAGGACGTGATGAAACCTAAACCTATGCCTACACCCACGCCTAAACCTACAATCATGGAAGAATTCCAAAAAGCCAGGGATGAATTTTTGAACGGGCATTATGAATATGCGAAGGCGACTTTGTTAAATTTAAGAGACACTATAAAAAAATCAAAACCAGGGACAACCGGGAATAAAATTTTGGGACAATGTTATCTACTTCTCGGCGCAATCTATGAAAAACTAAGAGAAATTAAAGAAGCCAAAAAGAATTACAAAAAAGCTTGCAAAATCTGGAAAAAATCAGTGGGGATCAAATCTAAAAAAGGCGTTATAGAAAAAGATAAAAATATCCCGGCAATCGAAGGAATCGTTTTTCGTAACCTTAAATACTATCGAGAATATATCACAAAAAAATGTGGCAAGAGAACATTCCCCGTACTCCTTGTTGCCGCAGGTATTATAGCTGTCGCTGCTCTTGTATATTTCTTGCTCATCAAGAAGCCAAAGAAGCAAACCTTATCAGTCACTTTAGGTGAAGGTATTAACGGAAGCCCTGCTACAGGAACGCACTCCTATAAGAAAGGTGAAACCGTATCTTACAGTTACACCCTTCTGCCCGGTTATAACAACCTGACGGTCGCCTTAGACGGCAACCAGGTGGCGGCAAGCGGTTCTCTTACCATGGATAATGACCATGTTTTGACAGCTTCCGTTGTCGCCAACGAAGTGAGTTTTGTTACCGATACAACCGAAGTAACCGTACCCGAAGGGGGTACCGCAGAGTTCCGTGTCAAACTCTCGCCGCAGCCCGCTGCCGATGTAACTGTCCATGTAAGCCACGTTAGTGGGGACAGCGACATTACGGTTCAGGACGGATCGTCTCTGACATTTACGACCTCGAATTGGGGTACCTACCAGACCGTCACATTGGCTGCCGCCGATGATGAGGACCGGAAAAACGGAATCGCGGTTATCCGAATCAGTGCTTCCGGCATCCCCGACAAAGACATTACAGCGGTTGAAAACGACAACACACCTACTGCCCTTACTTTATGCGATTGGGACGGTTATGATTTTTCTGAGGAGAAGAAAATTAATCATAGGTCAGGAGACTTTTACTATCGTTGGATTTCCGATACGGAGCGGTATCTTAATTCTGATTATGATGGTCAAAGAGGAATAGCGATATCATCAAAAGCCTCTTCTACGCCATTAAACGAAGTCCCTATACCGCCACCCGCCGATTATGTAAGCCAGGTTTCGGCCCAAACTGGCCGTATATATGTTGCCAGGGATCGAAATGATAACGAATACTATATCATTTTTAGAATAAAAAGGTTTTCCAATAAATGCATTGAAATCGAGTGGTACTATAAAAAGGAAAATTAGCTTACGACAAAAGATACTAACACTCGATCGCACCCAAAATCCCTGATTTTGTAAATTTAGGGACTATTATTCCAGCCCCTTTATCAGGTGAAAAAATAAAAAAAAATTGAAAATTTAGCATTTTTATATTATATTATTAGTGTAATGTCATAAGGAGGCATAATATGAGGAAAATTTTTCATTTGGTGGTTGGTTTCGTCGTTTTATCAGGGATTTTGTTTTTCGCTGCTACTGATAGCAGCGTAATATCAAATGATATTAAAAAAGTCGCAAAAACGCACCCGGTAAAACCTAAGGTGATTGGCGTTAAACCTGATCTCAACTTCGGTAAATTCCCCCTTTATTTTTTCCAAAACAAAGGGCAGGTAAAAGAGAAAGCAAAGTTCTACGCTAAGACATCCCGGTATACCTTATGGCTGACAAAAGAAGGGTTGGTGTTCGACAGCGTAAGAAGGAAAATCGGAGATTCGAAGAAGAAAGAAAACGCACTATATAAATCTCAAATTACAAATAGCTACTCAAAAAAATCTTTGTATTTACGCGATGTATCCAGGCTTTGCTTCATCGGTGCGAATGAGAATACCCGACTGGTACCAATGGACAAATCCCAATATAAAGTTAATTACTATAGAGGAAGAGATAGCTCTACCTGGAACTGTGATATTCCCACCTCTCTAGCTGTTGCTTATGAGAACCTTTATAAGAGTATAGACTTGAAACTCTATGGCAATGAAAAGCAAATCGAATATGATTGGATTATAAAGCCAGGCGGTAACCCGGCAGATATACAATTCACGTATGAAAATGTTATTGAGACAAAAATTGATAAAAAAGGCAATTTAGTGATAAAGACGAAATTTGGAGAATTGATTCATAAACGTCCCCGGAGCTACCAAAACGAGCCAGAACAAGAGAGGGCATCACAAATTCCAGTAAATGTAACATTTAAAAAAATAGAAGACAACACATATGGCTTTACTGTAGGTAAATATGATAACTCCCGAACATTGATTATCGACCCTGTAGTCCTGCCTTACTCCACCTACCTGGGTGGAGATGGCATGGACGCAGGCCATGGAATCGCGACAGATGGTAGGTATGTTTACGTAACAGGTTACACAAATAGCTCAGATTTTCCTGAAAAGTATGAATACGAATGTAATTCTTGTGGAAACGTGGACGCTTATGTCACGAAGATAGATACGATAGCAAGTGGTATTAATAGTCTTGTTGGCTCAAGTTATTTAGGTGGCAACGGTTTAGATATGGGATATGCGATAGCTGTTGATAATGACCAGAACGTTTACATAACAGGGGAAACACAAAACGCAGGGGGAACTTTTACTTTTCCCATAAGGAATGGGTTTCAGCGAGAATCATATGGCCGCGATACCTTTGTTGCCCGAATAGATACGAAAAGGTCAGGTGATTCTGCCCTAATATATTCCACTTTTTTGGGAGGAGATAGTTTGGATAGAGGTTTAGGAATAATCGCCGATAATAATGGGAATGTCTATGTGACAGGTGCTACTAGTGTTGCATCTAATTTCCCTATAAAACATCCTATTACGAATCCATATATGGGATACAGTCCGGGAAGAAAAGATGATGCGTTCATTACCAAAATAAATACTGGACTATCGGATGCCGCAAGTCTTATCTATTCAACTTTCCTTGGTGGTGGGAATGATGACTTTGGTAGCAGCATAGCGATTGATAACGAAGGTAATGCTTATATCACAGGAAGGACAGGAAGCATCGACTTTCCTACATCTCCGAATGCCTATCAGCCGGCCCGAGCCGAAAATGACGATGCATTCGTTACAAAAGTGCAGCATACTATCTTACCGGACGGAGAAGGAAAGCTTAACATAGTCTACTCAACCTTCCTCGGAGGTGACGGTATCGACGGAGGAAGAGGTATCGCGGTTGATCCGGCTACCGGTAATGCCTTTATCGCCGGTACAACAGACAGCACAGATAGTAATGGTATTGGTTTTCCTGTTACCAATAATCCATTACAGGAATCCCTGGCTGGTGGAAAGGATGCTTTTATTTCTAAGATTAACACACTGAGTACGAACGGTGCGTTAAGCCTTGAATACTCCACCTACCTGGGGGGAACGGATGATGAATTTTGCTTTGGTATAGCGTTGAATTCCATTGGAAATCAAGTTTTTATAACCGGTACAACATACAGCGAAGATTTCCGGACTGTGAACGAATACTCGGCAACAAAATCTGTTCCTGATGCTTTTGTTTCCAGGATTAAAATTAAAAAAAGCGGTGAATCAAAATTAATATACTCAACCCGCCTCACAGGTCCCCCCCTTGATATAGCCCCCTCAGCGTATGCCGTCGATGATTGTGGTCGAAGTATCGCTGTAGATATCGATGGTAACGCTTATGTTACCGGGTACACTAAAAGCGCAGACTTTCCTACAAGTCAAAACCCAGCCCCATTTATGACAGACCCGAGCGATAACCACTATGACGCGTTTGTAACAAAACTACGTATCCGAAATTTCCTGCTCCTCGAATCTCCTAATGGGGGAGAATTATTACCTTTGAAGGGAAATGAATTCATCACGTGGGATACAAAAGGTATTGACATAGATGGCACTTTAACAATCAGATTACAAAATGACAATGGGTTTTCATGTATCATCGCTCAAGGTATCAACCCTGTTTTGGGCACCTACCCTTGGACTATAGGAGCGTGTGGTGAATTGCCGGGCCCCGGTTACAAAATAAGAATTGAGAGTACAAATGGTATTTGGGATGAAAGTGATGACTCTTTTTCAATAACCGGTGTTGTGCTTACCTCCCCTTACACAAGTGATGATTGGATGTATAAGAACCAAAGGGATATTACCTGGATAGCGTATGGCACAAAGGATTTAAGGCTTATACTCACAAAAAATGGAGTAAAGGTTGGTAGATACATTGCCCATGGAATTGATCCTTCAAGTGGTCGATTTGGATGGACAGTCGGTCAATATGTGAATTATGATTATGCGATAAAAACAGCCCGTCCTGGACCGGGTTATAAAGTAAAAATAAGAGAAATAGGGGTATCAAATCCAGCTAAGGATATTAGTTCGGAACCATTCGACATAACTGGTATAGCTATTACTTATCCTAAAGTAAATAATAAAGTTTTTTCTCCCAAAACCATAATATATATCCGCTGGGTCGTGCACAAAGTATCTGGTAATTTAAAAATCGTTCTTAAAAAATATGATGAACAGTTAGGCCCTTTTATTATTGAGGGTGTCCCTCAATACCCAAATTTTTACCGATGGGAAGTTGGTAAATACCATACTGGACGAGCAGTACCCGGATACAATTATAAGATTGAAATCGAAAATAAACCGGTGGAGGGGAACCTTGTTTTTTCTGATGAAAGTGCTTCGTTTGATATAAAAGGTATAACCGTTATTTTACCCAATGGGCGGGAAGATTGGAAACGTGGGCGGTTAAAACGTATTTACTGGGAGGCGCCTGGTATAACCATTAAGGATACATTTCTGAGGATATACCTTTATAAAGATAATGATGCTAAGCCTTATGGGCTTATCAGGGGTAAAATCGACCCCACCCCTGCACCTGGCAGTTATCCGCGCCGAGGTGTTTATTTGTGGAGTGTCGGAAAAATAAAAAAAAGTGGAGTTTGGACGTTGGCTACTTTTGACAATCAATATAAAATAAAAATAGTTGGGGTAAAGATTGATGGGCTAAGTGTTGCATCAGATGAAAGCGACGCATATTTTAAAATCTCCGATTAATTTGATTTTTGGTATTTGAAAACTCTGATTTGGCGGGGTGGCCTGGGGCGGAGGCATTCAGCCCCTTCTCCAGACTGCATCTGCTAAAACCGGGAATAAATATCTTTCGTGGAATCGTTTTTTTGCTCGTGGAATTGCTGCCCGGCCTGTGGAGCCATTACTTCAAGCTAATTAACGGTTCCACAACCTAAGCGATCATTCTATAGACCTAAGTAACGCTTACTGGGTACCAAGCAGCCGTTACTACGACCTGAGCGGCGGTTTTTCGGAGCTAAGCAATCGTTCCTACTGCCTAAGCAGCGGATCCTCAATGCTATGCAGCCGTTTTTTGAAATTAAGTAACGGCTCCCATGAGCTAAGGAATCATTTTTTAGACCTAAGTAATGGTTTCCAGGTTTCTGCCCGAGCCAACACCGGCAGGAGATATCGACGACGAACGCTAAAGGTCTTCCCCGCGGCGGTAAAAGTTTAAAGAAAATAACGCGGCCTTGTCCAGATTTCATGGGGTTGAATTCTTCTCGTTTTTCTGGTATCTTATACATTAAACAAACTGGTGTCTTTTGCCACCACATGGCGGTATCGAAAAACATGTTTTTTTTGTTTCAAATTCCCACTGTTAGGTGGCTTTTTCTCAAGTTTATCTTGAAAGCGGACGGCGTCCGCACCCTATGAGGGGCCCGGAAAACATATTCCCGACCACCTTGAACGAAAAGTTTGTTTTCTGAGCAAACTTTCACGAAATATTAATTAAAAGAACCGGAGGTAATTTGATGTACAAGATTATCGAAAAAGAGACTTTATCAGAAAATGTAGCTAAATTTATCATCGAGAGCGAAACCATTGCCAATAACAGGAAAGCCGGACAATTCGTAATCATAAAAATCGGCGAAAAAGGCGAAAGGATCCCCTTAACCATTGCCGATGCCGATGCAAATAAGGGCACTATTACTTTAATCGTCCAAAAAGTAGGCACTACTTCTCATAAACTTTTTAACCTGGAAAGCGGCGATTCTTTGACCGACTTAGTAGGGCCTTTAGGAAAGGCCACGGAAGTGGAAAAAGTCGGCACTGTGATAGCTGCCGGCGGCGGCGTGGGCATTGCCCCGCTTTATCCCATCGCCAAAGCTTTCAAAGAAGCAGGCAATAAATTGATAACCGTACTGGCTGCCCGGAGCAAGGATTTGATCATTTTAGAAGATGAGATGAAAGCTTTTTCCGACGAAACTGTGGTAATGACAGATGACGGCTCTTATGGGAAGAAAGGCCTGGTTACGGCAGGCATCGAAGAGATCATCAACCGGGAGCAAGTCGATACGGTTGTGACTATCGGCCCGGCGATAATGATGAAATTTGTGGCGCTTTTAACGAAAAAATATTCGATTCATACGCTTGTCAGTTTAAATACTATCATGGTGGACGGCACCGGCATGTGCGGCGCCTGCCGTGTCAGCGTAGGCGGTAAAACCAAATTCGTCTGTGTAGACGGGCCGGAGTTCGATGCCCATGAGGTGGACTTCGACGGTATGTTGAAAAGGATGAACGCCTATCGAAGCGAAGAGGAAGTCTCCTATAAAAAATACCTGGAGAGCCGTAACTGAGGAGGAAATATGCCTGTAGATTATAAAGAACTAAAAAAAGATAGAGCCCGGGACTTCAGGGCTGAGTTAAGAGCGAAACTGAGCGCCAAAGAGAGAACCAAAACGGAACGGGTAGTTATGTCCGAGAAACCGCCTATGGAGCGGAATAAAGGTTTCGTCGAAGTGAATAACGGTATTGCCGAAGAAGAGGCTGTTCGTGAAGCCGGTAGATGTCTCGATTGTCCGACTCCTACCTGTATTTCCGGCTGCCCGGTAAACATCAATATTCCCGGTTTTGTAAAACAGGTCGAAAAAGGCGATTTCCTTGAAGCGGCAAAGGTGTTAAAAAGCACCAATGCGCTTCCTGCCGTCTGCGGCCGGGTGTGTCCCCAGGAAATTCAATGTGAAGAACAGTGCATTTATAATAAAATGAATAAACCCCCGGTAGCCGTCGGCAACTTAGAGCGGTTTACCGCGGATTATGAGCGGGAAAGCGGGAATATTTCCGTGCCGGAAGTAGCCGCCCCCAACGGCATAAAAGTCGGTATTGTCGGCTCCGGGCCCGGCGGTTTGACAGTAGCCGGGGAGCTGGCGAAATTGGGTTATGAAGTGACGCTTTTTGAAGCGCTGCATGAATATGGCGGCGTGTTGGTTTACGGCATCCCCGAATTCAGGCTGCCCAAAGCGATCGTCAGGACCGAGATCAACAACTTAGAAAAGATGGGCGTAAAATTCGTCAAGAATTTTATCGTCGGCAGGACAGCCACTTTCGACGACTTAAAAAAAGAGGGCTTCAAAGCTTTTTATATCGGCAGCGGTGCCGGTTTGCCGCGGTTTATGAACATTCCCGGTGAAAATTTGATCAACATATTTTCTTCTAACGAGTACCTGACCCGGGTCAACCTGATGAAAGCCTACAAATTCCCCGAATACGACACTCCTATTGTCGAAGCCAAGACCGTTATCGTTGTGGGCGGCGGTAACACGGCCATGGACTCTGTGCGCACGGCCAAAAGGCTCGGCGCGGAGCGGTCCATCATTATTTACCGCAGGTCGGAAAAAGAGATGCCGGCCCGTGTGGAAGAGATCAAACATGCCAAAGAAGAAGGCATTGAATTTTTGAATTTGAACAATCCCATCGAGTATATCGGCGATTCCGAAGGCCGGGTAAAGCAGGCCAAAGTACAGAAAATGGAATTGGGTGCGCCTGATGATTCGGGCCGCCGCAGGCCCGTGCCTGTAAAAGGTTCCGAGTATTTGATAGATGTGGACGTAGTGGTAGTCGGCGTCGGCGTATCGCCTAACCCGTTGATCCCCCAGGCACTGCCGGAGTTGGAAGTCACCCGTTGGGGTACCATAGTTGTTGGAGATGACATGCAGACCTCGATCCCCGGCATATTTGCCGGAGGTGATATTGTCCGTGGTGGCGCGACGGTTATTTTGGCCATGGGTGACGGTAAGAAAGCGGCTGACGGCATGCACAAATATCTAAGCGAGTAGCAGCATTCAGCTTTCGGCCTTCAGCCATCAGTCCGGTGCTAAGAGGGTGGGTGCGGAAGGGAACTGTCCCGCCCCGGTTTTTCCCGTGGATTCCAGTTGTTTTTGCCTACCATGAAATTAATATAGCCACAGAGCACACCGAGGACACAGAGAAAAAGCAAAAGCATTAA
>JAGLSW010000928.1 GCA_023135565.1 Candidatus Aminicenantota bacterium
TTTTCATGAAACTTTTGACACTACCGTATTTTTCATATAAATTGTCGGCAATTGGAATCAATCGCTGATAGAAGCGTTTATCGCCTCTTTTATCACCTCCGATAAGAAGGATTGCTTTTCTATCCGGGTCAAAAACGAAAAAAACCCTAAATAATTTTTTTTTATTTTGGACGCGCAATTCTTTCATGTTTTTGTACCGGCTATCTTTAATAGAATCAACATACGGCCTCCCCAGTGTAGGGCCCATTGCTTTCAGGATCAATAGGTTCTTATAAATGGCTTCTCTGGCGTCGTCATCAAGTTCAATAATCCACTCTGCTATCTCGTCAGTTCGTTCAATTACCCACATGATAGATCATTATAGCACCGCAAAAACATGAAGTCAAGTGAATATTTTAATTTTTTTTACACTTTTAATCGTGTCTTTCCATCCGGCAGCCACTTTGCCGGATAAAGTAACGGCATAGGGGAAAAATTAGCCTGTCCCTTTTTTTTTATTCCCGCTCTGTACTACTGATGGGGAAAAATCTTGTTTTTTCGCGAAGATTTTCTAAGCATGAAGAAATCAGTTCGTCCTCGTTCATGGGTTGCGGGCACGCGCCCGCCTCTGTGTAATTGGTAAGCCGCTTCAAAACGCACTTGACTATAAGGCGGTTTTCTGATAAATATAAGCAATGATAGTAGAACAATTCTTACCGGCTTTTCATTATGGCGACGCCATCGGCAATTCCGCCTACTGCTTGCACGAGTTCCTAATAGAAAAAGGCATCGAAAGCAAGATCATCGGCTTGACCATCGACGAAAATATGAGAGATAAAGCTACCTTCTTCGAAGACTATAAAAAAAATCCGAAATCCCTGAAAATCCTCCATTTCGCGGTGCCTTCGCCTTTGACCGATTTCTTCCTGCAAGCGAAAGGCAAAAAAATGATGGTCTACCATAATGTGACGCCTTCGTACTTTTTTGCCGATTTCTCCGACGACCTGGTGCGGTTCACCAACGAAGGCAGGAAACATTTGGAACGCTTAAACAGTTGTTTCGATACGGCCATCGCGGTTTCCGACTACAACGCCGGGGAACTAAAAGCGCTGAACTACAAAAATGTAAAAGTCTTCCCGCTGATGATTAGCCTCGGCGACTACTCCAAACCGCACAGCATCGCCTATCATAACCTGTTAAAAGATGACCGCAAGAACATCATTTTCATAGGCCGCATCACGCCCAACAAAAAAATAGAAGACCTGATCAAAACTCTTTTCTTTTATAAAAAATACCTTTCACCTTCGGTAAGGCTTATCGTAGCCGGTAATCCGGCCACCCTGCCCAAATATTTCCACGCAGTCAGGGACCTGGCTTCGCGGTTTTATCTTTCTTCCGACGACATCGTTTTTACCGGGCACATTCCTTTTGCCGAGCTGCTTTCGATATATAAATTAGGCGACCTTTATCTTTCCATGAGCGAGCATGAAGGCTTTTGTCTGCCTTTGATCGAAAGTTGTTTTTTCCAGGTGCCGATTATCGCTTATGATGCCGGGGCTATTTCCGAGACCCTGCGCGGCGCCGGGTTAGTGGTCAAAGAAAAGAACTACGAGTATATTGCCGGGTTAGCTGAGAAAGTGATGCACGACAACGAACTAAACGCAAAGTTAAAGAAGCTCGGCAGTGAGCGCATCGAAGAGTACCGCCGGGAAGCCCGTCCCGAAGGCCTCCTGAAAATCTTACAGGAGTGAATTTGGGCGGGATTATGTCGGGAAATTGCCGTGCAGCGGGGGTATGGCGCACCCAGCCAATGAGGGGCATTCCCCGGGTAGAAAAGCGTATCGCTCATAAGAAGTTTTGGGAGTCCAGAACCCTTTTTCAAAAGGGTTTTGGCCGCCGGAGGCAAAAAAATTGGTAAAAGTAGGCATAGTAGTTCAACGATATGGTAACGAAGTGGTCGGCGGGGCTGAAACCCTGGCCAAAGACGTCGCCGAAAGGTTAAATGCTTCGGGTTGTGACGTCACGGTTTTCACCACCGCGGCCCGGGATTACATCACCTGGGAAAACCGGTACCCGCCCGGCGAAACCATCTTAAAAGGCGTTATTATCAAGCGTTTCCCCGTAGAACGGCAGCGGGACATGGCAGCCTTTAACGAATACTCCCGGGTTTTTTTCGACCGGGATGCGGCGCAGCGGGACGAGGAAAAATGGATTATCGAGCAGGGGCCTTATTCTCCCGCTTTGATGAACGGCATTGCCGAAGCGCAGCGGGATTTCGACGTGTTTTTCTTTTTCACATATTTGTATCACACCACCACCGCCGGTATGAAAGTGGTAGAAAAACCGGTAGTGCTTTTCCCCACAGCTCATGATGAACCGCCTATATATTTAAAACTGATGCAGGATGTATTTAAAAGGCCCGATGCCTTGTGTTTTTTGACCGGCGCGGAGATGGCCTTTGTGAAGAAAACGTTCTCCCCCCCCAACAAATTGGAACTGATCCGGACGGGCATGGAAACCCGGGCCGGCATCGACGAAAATCTTTTCAGGAAAAAGTTCTTGCAGTTTGCCCCGTATATGCTTTATGCCGGTCGAATAGAGAAAGGCAAAGGGTTGGAGCTTGTTTTTGAAGCTTTTCGCCGGGTAAAACAAGAACGGCTGGTGGATCTTGTTTTGTTAGGCAAAAAGCTCATGGACCTGCCCGAAATCGACGGTTTAAAGTACATGGGTTATGTGTCTGAAGAAGAGAAATTATCTGCTTTTCGCGGGGCGGTGTTATCGGTTCAGCCATCGCCTTTAGAGAGTCTTTCGATTACCACGTTAGAGTCTTTTTCGCAGCACACGCCGGTATTGGTCAACAAAAACTGCGCCGTGCTGCGGGAGCACATCGAGCTTTCCGGCGGCGGGTTGGCTTTCGAGAACGTGGATGAATTCGCCCATAACTTTTATACTATATATGATCAAAAGAAAACAGCCCGGCGGATGGGTTCAGACGGTTACCGTTATGTAACCGAGTATTATTCCTGGGACGTAGTGATCGAAAAAATAAAAAAAGTTTTAGAAAACATAACATAGCCCCAGGGGGTGCGGCGCACCCAACCTCTTAGCCTCCGGCGGGTCAGAACCTTTTTGAAAAAAGGTTCCGACACCTCCAAAAACTTCTATTTAGCCAGACGTTTGGGCAAATTCCCCAACGTTATTTAGTGGGCACAAACGTTTGCTAATTAGAAGTTTTGATCAAACTTTTTCAAAAGTTTGGCCCCCGGCAGGGCTGCCGGAGGCAAAAAAATAAAAAAAATGCCAGATATAAATGAAATCGCCAAAGTTTGTTCCACCTGCGGTAACTGTCTATATTCCTGCCCCGTCTACAACGCGGAATTAGAGGAGCCTAACTCGCCCCGCGGCAAGGTGAACCTGATCAAATCGTTAATGGACGGCAGGTTGGAAACCAATCGTTTGAACAAGAAGTTCATTTACCAATGTCTTCTCTGCGGCAGTTGCACGGACACCTGTCCCAAAGGCGTCGAATTCGTCGATATGATGGTAAAGTACCGCAATCTTATCTCCTCCGGCAAAAAAATCCCTTTATTAAAAAAACTCATCCTGATTTTTTATCAATCTTTTCTTTTTCGGAAGTTCATCCCCGTTGTTGACCTGCTGGCCAAAACGCCGCTGCGGAAAAAACTCTCCCTGCCTATACGCAGGAAAACAAAACTAAAAAAATTACTCACCCCGGCCAAAAAAGGAGGCAGTTATGATATTTTGCTTTTCCCCGGGTGCGTACTGACCTATTTTTACCCAGTTTTGATAGAAAAAATCGTTGAATTTCTCAAAGGGCGCGGTTTTTCCGTAGTAGTTCCTAAGAACTTGCAGTGCTGTGGATTTCCTTACATTTCCCAGGGCTGGCAGAAAAAGTTCTCCGCCTTAAAGAAAAAGAACCGAAAGATATTCTCTGCTTTTAATTTTAAGTATTTGTTAGTGCCTTGCAGTACCGGGCTGTTGGCTTTTGACAATTATTATGGTTTCGGCCATACTGTAGAGAAGTACGAACTAACGGAATTCATCTACAAATTTGCCAAAGATGCGCCGGTCAAGTTAGAGATACCCGGCGAAAAGAAAAGCAAAATCACCTATCATGATCCCTGTCACGACCTGAAATTACTAAAAATAGAAAAAGAACCCCGCTTTTTTATGAAGCAGTTGGGTGACGATTTCGTAGACGACAAATCCGCGCTCTGCTGCGGTTTCGGCGGTATTTTTAGCGCCGGTTTTCCCGCCACCGCGGAGAAAATACTGGCCCGGAAAGAAGCGGTTTTAGAAGAAATAGGAGCCGGAACAGTAGTCACTTCCTGTCCCGGTTGTTATTTCCGGCTGCGGGAGAATCTCTCCCGGGACGTAAAGTTCTTCATCGAACTATTCCCCGCGGCGCGGGGGGGGGACGGCGTCCCCAGCCTATAAGCCGCTTCGCGGCAGGCAGTGCTTTTGCTTCTAAATCATAAGAAGTTTTGATTAAACTTTTTCAAAGGTGCGGTGTGCCGCGGCCCCCAACTTCAATTTAATGGGGGCATCCCCCGGCAGCCCCACGTGCGTGGGGAAGCGTTGAGGGGGCAACAGTCGTGATTGCTTGTGATCAGTGACTCGCGATATGCAAACCGGGGCTAAGAGGTTGGGTGCGCCGCACCCCCGCCGGAGGCAAGCCGTTTTAAATTTTCACCAAAACTGAACAATTACGAAAAATAGTGTTGATAATAGTTGTTCATTCTGGTAAAATGAGATTTTGAGTTTAAGGAGTAAACGATATGAATAATCTGCCGCAAATACCGGGGTACATAATAAAACAGAAGTTGGGCCGCGGCGGGATGGCCGACGTTTACCTCGGTTTACAGCAAAACCTGGACCGGGAAGTGGCAATAAAAGTCATGATCCCTGCTCTTTTTAGAGACGACCAGTTTTCAACACGCTTTATAAAAGAGGCGAAAACCGCGGCTAAACTGAGTCATAACGGCATTGTCACCATCCATGATGTAGGTAAAGCCGGGGATAGTTATTTCATCGTCATGGAATACCTACAGGAGAGCCTCAAAGAGCAGGTAAAACGAGTCGGCAAATTAGAACCGAAGGAATGCTTAAACATCATAAGAATGATAGCCGAAGCTTTAGGCTATGCTCATGAAAAAGGATTTATTCACCGCGATCTGAAACCCGACAATATTATGTTCCGGTCGGACGGTACCGCGGTTTTAGTGGATTTCGGCATTGCCCGCGCCATGAATTCCACCACCCAATTAACCCGTACCGGCATGAGCATCGGTACGCCCCAATACATGAGTCCCGAACAGTGCATGGGAGAAAAAATAGACGGCCGCACCGATATATATTCTTTAGGCGTGGTGCTTTACGAACTATTAACCGGGGATGTCCCTTATAAAGCAGAAAATACCACCGGCATTATCATAAAACAAATCCAGGAACCGATCCCCCAATTACCGGGACCGCTAAGCCATTATCAACACCTGATCGACTCTTTGATGGCAAAAGACAGAAAAAACCGCATCCAGGATGCCGGCGAACTGATAAATTTTCTCGATGCCCATCTAACCGCCGGGGAAATCGAACCGCCCCTGGCCGTCACTATACCGACAGGCACGCCACAGACCGCTGCCCCATCCCCCACCCGGGTACAGCCGGAAGCAAGAAGAAGATGGCTGCTCCCGGTTGTTTTAACGATTATAGTGGCAGCAGCAGTCGGAGCAGCAGTCATTTTCCTCCCCAAACAAACCGCAGTAGACAAAGGGACCATAATCCCTCCTATTATAGCAAAAACTACCAACGAACAAAAAACAGGCGATAAAACGGCAATCGCCGGCGGAGAGACAACGCAGCCCGGCGAAATAGGAATCACAGGCGAAACCGGTGAAACGACACAGCCCGGCGAAGATATAACCGCCGTTGGAACCGGCGTCACAGCGGCAGGCACAGCAGGAGAAGAGACACAGCCCGGGGCAGAACAGCCCATCGATATTACCGGGCAGCCGGTAACCGGGCCGGACACCGGCGGCGTTATAAAAGAAGCGGCAGCGGAAACAGACCCCGCCGGTAAGAAACCCCCGGCAGACACAGCCGGCAGCGTAACCAGCGAACCGGTGCTCAACCCGCAGTACAGGATTAATTTGCAGCGGGCCCGGAACTCCTCTCGCATCGGCGATTATGATAAGGCCCTGCAGCACATAGAAGCAGCCAGGAAAGTAAAAGACACCCCGGAATTGGCGGAATATGAAAAAAAGGTGCGCCAGGCAAAGGAAAAAGAGAAAAAACAAACCGTAAAAACAGTAAAAAAAGCCAAAAAAACACCGCGGCCAAAGCCTGTAAAACCTGTAAAGACAGTCACCGTGCTCGGTATCTCCGCGGGCACCAGGGACGCCTACAACAGCAAACTGCAAAAAATAAACGTACCGCTGCTGCGCATGAAACTGGCAGTCAGGGGACAAATCGTAGTTAACCTAACCGTAGACGAAAAAGGCAGGCTATCTATTCTTTCCCATAAAGAGAACCTGATAGTCACCCCGCTGCGGAGAAAACAGGCCATCCAAAACCATATCCTTAAGCATATAACAAGAATTCCCTTACCCCCCCCGAAGAACAAGCAGGGGGAGACCGTAAAGTTATCCAATTGGCGGGTGACATACAAAGTCGGGAAATTCATGAATAAAATAATTCTAATAAAACAGTAAAAAAGGAGGCAGTGAAATGTTTGGAACTAAATCATTACGCTTAACCGGGTTAATCACCCTTATCTTTTTCGTTTTTTTTATCGGCTCTGCGGATTTCATCCAGGCCAGCGGCCAGGAAGATGACCTGGATAAGGCCAGGCGGCTTTACCAGGAAGGCGATTATGAGACCTCTATCAAGTTATTAGGCAGCTTCATCGAAAAGCTGAAAGCCATGGTAGAGCAAAAAAAGAATGTAGCCGAGGCATTTTACCTGCTGGCTAAAATCTACTTTGAAGTCGGAGATGACGTCAAAGTAGATGAGAATCTAAGGAAAGTATTCGAAACCTTCCCCACCTTTAAGAAAGATGAAAGTAATTTTAGTTTTAGAGACCGGGTGGAACAGGCCCGGCGGGATTTTATAGAGGAAAAAGAGTCGGAAGCTGCTGAAAAGGAGATGAAACTCAAAGACAAGCAGCAGCCTGTCAAGAAAAAGAAAGTCTTGGCCCAACGGGGTGAAAAGAAGAAAAAAAAATTTCCCGTGCTGCTGTTAGTCGGTGGTATAGCGGTAGTGGCTATACTTGTTCTCCTGTTGTCCAAAAAGGATAAATACGATATTACCGGCACCTGGACCATGACCGGCAGTTTTCAAGGTACTCCCTTCCTGGACACTTTTACTTTTACCGGTTCTAAGACCAGCGGTTCATTTGTCGATTCTGTAGGAGATGGCGGCACTTATACAGTCAACGATAAAGATGTAAGTTTCCGTTATAGTAATTATGACATTGTCTTTAACGGGACTTTTAATGGGGCAAACAGCATGAGCGGCTCCATTGCTGCTTATGGATTATCCGGTAATTGGAGCGCCAGCAGGACTGGAGGCGGCAGTATGGCCGCTGCTGTCGGCAGTGCGCAGAGATTCGTCGACGTCCTCAAGCAGCAGGGCAAGATCAATTAGCAGCCGATTTACCTTCACCCGGAAACGGAAAAAATAGACAAAAGTTTTTTGGGGGTGCAGGGGGCGATTTTTCAAAAAAGCCCCCTGCCCGCCGGAGGCAAGAAAAAAATAGTTTCGTATATTATTAAATATGGAGTGGGCTCCCCGCACCGTCTTGGGACCTACATTAGTCCAGATTATATTTTAACCCTAACAGGAACGCATAAGGAGAGGCTCCTGAAAACAACGCTTCAGAAACCCGCTCATTCTCGAAAAGCCCCATGCCATAAAGAAAAAACCGCGGCGCTAAACGAACCCGCAGTTTGATAATGGCCCGCGTAATAGGATCATCATGAAAAAGATACCCGATCTCCTCAGGATAATATTGCCCGAAATTTACTTCTATGAACCATGACGGCGCCTCGTACTGCAAGTTTACATAACCGCCTGTGCCTGTAACCGGCGTCTCATACTCGAAAAACACATCGCGGTAATAAAGGCTCCGCTTCCAGAAAATATCCGCCTCATCAAACTCTTTACGAAACCCGTACTGATCATGAATCACTTCCGCCGAAAACAGCAGCCGCCCGGTTTTAAGCATCAAGTCCATCCCGGCATGATTTTTGTACTGCTTCTGCTGCTCCGAACCGATGCCGTCCTGGGCCTTAGCCGAAACCCCGACAGCCCAGTTTTTGCCTTTTAAACCGAAACGCACAATCCCGGCTTTGCTGGAGTTGGTGTCCATCTGCGGGCCACCGTTGACCACAGCCAGGGCAAAATCGAAAATACCGGGACTGTATTTTAAAAACAATCCCGTCTCATACCTGAGTATCGCTTCAGTACGAATAAAAGGCTGGGCAAAATAAGAATTGCTAATAGGCAGGGAGTAATTTTTCCCGAACACCGTCTCGCCTCTACCTAAGGCGATAGAGAAATCCCCTTTGCTTACCCCGATATACAACTGCGCGATTTCGCAGGCGCTGATCTCGAAATTGGGCAGGTACCTAACCCGCTGCTCATCTACCAGGATATTGCCGTCAAAAGGCTGGTTTAAGAAAATCTCCGCCAGTACCTCGATTTTTCCATTTTTAATCTTTTTCGTGATTTCGGCGCTGAGAGCGGCTTCCACCCCGAAAGTGGCTTCCACCCCGCTCCACTGGATCCTCTGGTCGTTCACGTAGTAGGAACGGAATATAGAACCTAAGTCCAGGTTGGTGGAGTCGTCTATCTTCACAGGCACGGCAGACAGATAAATCCACGACAACCCAAACAATACCATAAACACGATTACAAAAATCCGAATATTTTTTCTATTTTTCATAGTTCATTATAATATATTTTTTCGTAATAGTTAAGCTCCCGCGTAAAATTCCCCAAAAAATGCAGGAAATCCCTGTGCAGCCTGCGTAAATCGGCTAAATTTTTTCCCAAACGTATTGCTAACGAAAAGTTTTTGGAAGTCCGGAAACCTCTTCTCAAAAAGGTTTTTGGCCGCCGGAGGCAAAGTTGATAGAAAATGCTGTCATTTGCGGCCGAAGACGGAAGGCAGCGCCTTACCCAACATATCTTTTAGCTTATCCACCAGCGACTCTTCCGGAGGGGCGATTTCGGCCAATTTCTTCTTTGCCAGGGCGTGATTGTTCTCAAGCTCTAAAGCCTTGCGGAAATAAGACTCCGCCCTTTTGTACAGCCTCTCGTTATAGAACAACATACCTAAAGCCACCTGTGGTTCGGCATTCCAGTTTTCCATCTCCGCCGCTTTGCGCAGGTTTGTTTCCGCCTCCCGCCTCATGGTGGGCATAGGGGTCTGGCACAAACCTAAGAGAAGAAAATAGCCCGGCACTTTGGTATCCAGCCTGACAGCTTCTGCCAATGCTTTTACAGCCATGGGATACTGTTTCTGGGCGTGAAGGGTTTTGCCCTTTTTATACAGGGCCCTGGCTATTTCTTCCGGTTCTTCGTCGGGCACGTCTTTCTCCGCCGAAAATTCCCGGAAACCGCGTTTCTCATACTCAGCCTTTTTGGCGTAATCGGTCAGGATTTCATGGGCCCGGGAAATTTTTTCTACCAGGAAATCGCCCATTTTCTTTATTTCCGGGTTGGTAACGCCGGCAATTCTCGGGGCGGAAAAATATGGGGCATATTTTTGGTAAGCTGCCTCGATTTCCTTATGGGTGGCGGTTCTCGGCAGCCCGAACAGCGCATAAAAATCCACTTTCTGGACTGTTAATTTTTCATAAAGCTGTTTTATGTGCGCTTCAAAATTAGGATCACTCATTATGCTGCCCTCCTTTTTTTATTTTACCCGGGATTTCGCCCGGGAGAAAGCCTGCCTTTATAGGGGAAAGCTTTTTTCTGCACATGTTGTTAAAAAATTTACAATAGTTCATACTCTTCATATTACCTACGGATTTATTATACCATGAACTCACAGCTATTATCAACAAGAGTCAAAATCAAAAGCAAATTAAATTAAAAAACCTGGAATTTTCCCGCCCTGCCGGATGTGCCGCCCCCTTTTCGATAAGATCGGCGTCCCCGCAGCGACTTAGTGGCTCAAGGCAATTTTTGTTATTTTTTCCCATTTGCCCATTGACCCACAGTGGGTTTTGTGATATACTGCATAGTTAAGAGGTGAATATTATGCAGCATCATGTCTTAAAAGTTGAAGATGAGTTCCATGAAGTTGGACTTAAAACAGTCGATGACAGGAATAGGTTGACTCTCGGTGAACTTCTAAAAGGCACAAAAAGAGTACGCTTATACCGGAATGAACGCGGTGAACTTCTTTTAATGCCTATGGTTGAAATTCCTGCTTCGGAGGTTTGGCTCTATCAAAATAGGGACGCGCTGCAAAGTGTAAAAGAAGGACTGGAAGACGCGGCCAAAGGAAAAATTTCAAAACTTAATATAGATGAGTTGTAGAGATTGGAAAGGAGTCCGATTTGTTTGAAATATTCCTAACTGATAAAGCGTGGTCTCAATTAAATGTATTAAAAAAAGACAAAGGTTTAGGTAAAAGATATAAAGCTGTTACGAAAGCGATTCGTTTTTTGTTTTCCAATCCGCGCCATCCAGGGCTGCAGACGC
>JAGLSW010000929.1 GCA_023135565.1 Candidatus Aminicenantota bacterium
GCCGGAGGCAGAGTAATTTCATGGTTATTTAAGCTTGCAGTTTGTGTGCCCCGCGGAGCGGCTAAGAGGGTGCACCTGCCGGGTGCATCAGGTTTTGAAAAACTCGATAAGATCGTTGATCTCTTTATCAAACTCATAGTTTGCCTCCATCCTCTTTTCGATTTTCTTTATGGAATGGAGAACCGTAGAATGATGCTTTCCTCCAAATTTATCGCCGATTTCATAAAGAGGAATTTTAGTTAGCTTTTTGCAGACAAACATGGCAATTTGGCGCGGGTAGGCAATATCTTTTTTATTGCTTTTAGAGATCAGGTCGTTTACTTTGATATTAAATTTTTGAGCTACGAATTCCTGGATTCCTTTGACTGTAGCCGGTTTTTTTCTCAAAGAGATAAAGGGTTTTAGGGCCTCTTTGACAAAAGCTAAAGTTATAGGGCTTTTCCTGGTATCGGAAAATTTTAGATTGGCTACCCCGATCAACCTGTTTAATGCCCCTTCCAATTTCCTGATATTATCGCTAATCGAAGAAGCAAGAAAAAATATCACATCTTCAGGGATAACGAAATCATTTTTGAATAATTCTTTTCTTTCTTCGATTTTCGTTTTTAATATGGCGATTCTTCCTTCCAGATCATAATGATGGATGTCAACCAGTCCGCCCCACTCGAAACGGGATTTTATCCTGTGTTCTAAATCGGGAATATTGTCCGGGTGTTTGTCCGAACAAATAACGATTTGTTTTTCCAACTGGATAAGTTTGTTAAAAATGTAATAGAATTGTTCGCGGGTGCCCCCCCAGCGGGTTATATATTGGATGTCGTCCACAAGCAGGATATCGACGGATGTATATTTTTTCGTAAACTCTGAGACTTTGTTCTGGCGGGTATATTCCACATATTCCTTCATCAGGTCGTTGGTGGTCAGGTAGCGTACATTAAAGTTTTTATTATTTTCTAAAATTCTATTGCCTATGGCAACCATCAGGTGGGTTTTACCCAGACCGACGTCACTATAAATATAGAGCGGGTTGTACGATTTAGCGGGAAATTCGGCTACGCTGTGGGCAAAAGAACAGGCCATTCGGTTTTGGTCTAATTGCACAAAAGAATCGAAAGTGTATTTTTTTTGCAGGTTCGTCTCTTTGAAGGATCGGGCTTTCCCGGTTAATTCGACAGCAGGAGAAGATAAAGAGAAATCGTCTTCTTCTTCGTTAAGGGAGATCAATTTTAATGAAAGGCCGAATTCCTTTTTTGTGAGGGAATTTATTTTATCGAGCAGGTTTTGTTTTATCCAGGATAATTTCTTGCTATCCGTAGAACCGGCCAATATAATCTTGTTGGCAACCGCCAGGAAAGATAAAGGGACGATCCATTTATCGAAGGTCGGTTTATCTAATACCGTTTCAATGAAGTTTTTAATCTGTTCAAGGTTTTCCATTTTTCAATTTTTTCCACAAAAATATCCACAATTGTGGAAAACTTAATAAATATTCCATTCTATTTTAAAGATATTTTCGTTTTCAGGATTTATATATGCATATATTAATCCAATATGATGCCGATGTCAATACCCAAAAATTATTTTTTTTATTTTTTGCGGACGGCGACCCTGCCGATGTTTCGCGGGCCAAACTTTTGTAAAAGATCGAACAAAACTATTGTTATTTGAGGAGCGAAAACTACACCATGCCGCGAAGCGGCTAAAAGGGCGCCCTAGCCGCGGGCTTGTGGGCTTGTGGTAATAATGTTATAATGCGTGAAATGATAAAAAAAATATCCGCTGTAATACTAATATTAGTCATCATATTTTCACCATACCTATTAATCGTCGATTTAAAAAGATACTCGCCTATCGTCGTGATGATCTGGCTCCTTTCCATAGTCTATTATATTTTTGTTCTTCGTAAGAAGGAATAAATAGGAAATTAAACTGAGCGCCTAAAAAAATGAAAACCAAAACGGAACCGAAAAATAAGAGTCACAAAAATTCTGATTTATTTCGCACCGAGGGTTTTGAATTCCCCGGGATATGCTCTTTTAGCCGCGAAGCGGATAATAGGGTGCCCGCGCCGCGGACTTTTGATCTATTAGATAAAATCGAAAAAAACATAAGAAAATCATTGGATGAGTATATGGAATATCTCCTGGAATACAACAAAAAAGTTAACCTGATTTCCAGGCAGATGAAAATTGAAGAATTGCGCAGGCTGGTAAGTGAAACAATTTTACTGGAGAAATATATTTCAGGGGATACTATTTTAGATGCCGGCAGTGGAAATGGCTTATTGGGGATTCCAATTGCTTTGCTAAACCCGGATAAAAAAATAGTACTGGTGGAAACAAAAGCAAAAAAAGCCGAATTTTTAGAAAAGGCCAAAACCAGGCTGGAATTAACAAATGTCCGGGTCTTTTGTTCAAGTATCGAAGAATATATAAAAAAGCACCCGGAAAAGGGGAGAACCCTGGTAACAAGAGGGTTCCCGGTATTAGAAGCGATTGTTAATTTCGTGAAAAAGGGATTAGTAAAAGAGGCGGTTTTAATAACATCGGAAAATAAATTAAAAAAAATCAAAATAGATATGGTAAATACCAGAAAAAAGACATATAATGTCCCCTTAAGAAAAAATTTGAAAATTCTAAAAATGGAGAATGTTTCACGTGAAACATGAAAAAAGAAAAAGTGAAGTGATTTCGATTGCTAACCAGAAAGGCGGCGTAGGTAAAACCACTACCGCCATTAACCTGGGAGCATCGCTGGCAATTGCGGAAAAAAACGTCCTGATCGTCGATATCGATCCCCAGGCCAACTCTACCACCGGCTTAGGAATCGACAAAAGCACTGTCGAAAAAGACATTTATTCTGTAATGAAGAAGTCGGTACCTATTAGAGACGCGGTATTGGATTACCATCTCAGGTATTTAAAGATTATTCCATCTTCCAGGAACCTGGCCCGTTTCGAATTAGAAAACGCCTCCGAGGAAGAAGGGCATTTGCATTTAAAAAATGTATTGGATGAGATCAGGGATGATTTCGATTATATCATCATCGATTCTCCCCCATCTTTAGGTCTTATAACCATCAATGCCTTAACCGCCTCAGACAGTGTCTTGATTCCCATCCAGACAGAATACTATGCCCTGGAAGGATTGTCCGATTTGATCTCTACGATAGACCGCACCAGGGAAAATTTTAATCCCGGATTAGAAATAAAAGGGATTTTATTGACCATGTATGATGAGCGCACCAACCTGTCCAAACAAGTAGAAGGAGAGATCAGGGACTATTTTAAGACCAAAGTTTACAGCGTCATCATACCGCGAAATATCAGGCTTTCAGAAGCTCCCAGTTTCGGTAAACCCATTCAATTGTACGCCATAAAATCGGCGGGTTCCGAAGCGTATATGTCTTTAGCCAGGGAGATATTGAATAAATGAAAAGGAAAGTGCTGGGCCGGGGAATAGAGGCGATCATTGCCAACAAGCCGGCCTTTGAAAAGGAAGGCGGTCTTATCGAGGTGGATGTGGATAATGTGTATCCTAATCCTCATCAACCCCGTAAGAAGTTCAGCGTCGAAAAGATCAAAGAGCTCGCCAACTCTATCAAAGAGAGCGGCTTGATCCAACCGGTAGTGGCATATAAAGAAGGTGAAAAATATTACCTATTGGTAGGAGAGAGGCGCTGGCGTGCCGCACAACTGCTCAAGTGGAGAAGAATACCCGCATTGTTGAGGAAGGTTACCCGGGAAGAAGCTATCATTAGCGCCCTGGTAGAGAATATCCAGCGTGAAGACCTGAATGCTATTGAAATTGCGGAAGGCATTGAATCCATGATGAAGCAAACCGAGTTGACCCAGGATTTGACCGGTGAGAAAATCGGCATGAACCGGAGCACTTTGACTAATTATTTACGTTTATTAAAATTGCCTGAAGCGGTCAAACAGAGTATTATTTCCGGTAATATATCCCAGGGTCATGCCAGGGCGCTGTTGGCTTTAGAAGATAATAACGATATGCTGCTTGCCCTATCGAATATTTTACAGAACAAACTTTCGGTGAGGCAGACAGAGGCATATGTAAAGCAATTCACTAAAACGAAAAAAATTGCCGAAGTTCAAAATGACCCTGATTTGATAAAGACCGAGGAAAAGCTGGCCAGGTATTTTTCCACTAAGGTAAAGTTGAATTATGGAAACAGCGGCGCTGGAAAAGTGGAGATATTTTTCACTAATGTAGATGATTTTGACAGGATTTACAAAATATTATTAAAAGAAAAGGAGTAAAGAATGGCAAAAGGTGAAATAACCACAGGCCGGGTAAGTGGATTTATCGACAAAGACACTGAGATAGTTGGAGATATAAAGTTCAGTGATTCCTTCAGGATCGACGGTAAGTTTAAGGGAAAGATTCTTTCCGGGCAGAAATTGATTATTGGAGAGAGCGGTGAACTTGAAGCTGATGTAGATGTTGGCAGTATATTTGTAAATGGTAAAGTTAAAGGTTCCATGAATGCATCGGAGCGGATAGAGGTATTTTCTTTAGGCCGTGTAACCGGTAAGATTGTGACGCCGAAATTGGTTATCGAGGAAGGGGCTTTTTTCCAGGGTTCTTGCCAGATGAAGTTAAAGGCCCTGGGTAACAAAAGCGCCGCCGATTATGAAGAGAAGACCTTTGAATAGGGGAGTCGGCGGTGGTCGGCGGGGTGCGGCGCACCCACCCTATGGGGGGCAGTTCAATGTTCGGTGTTCAATGATCGCGCTGTTGTCCGGTGCTAATTTTACAGTACGGCAGTTAACCGGGAAGCTTATTTTTTTTATCAGGCTGCGTGTTTTGGATTCCCCGGCTCCTGCTATTTTGCCGCGGAGCGGCTCAGAGGGCGCCCGCGTTGCGGGCCTATGAGGTATTATTAAAAAAATGAAGATTGCCGCAATTATTCCTTCGCGTTACAATTCCAGCAGGTTCAAGGGCAAGCCCCTGGTAAAGATCAAGGGATTAACTATGGTGGAGCGGGTTTACCGCCAGGTAGAGAAAGCTGGGAAGTTTTCAGATATTATTGTTGCCACGGATGACAGCAGGATATCGAACGTTGTTTTTCGTTTCGGCGGCAATTGTATTACAACTTCCGAGGCGCATAATTCCGGGACGGAGAGGCTTTGGGAGGTATTGGAGAAGAGTGATTATGACGCGGTGGTGAACATCCAGGGTGATGAACCTTTAGTGCCTGAGTTGTTAGTGGCGAATCTTTATGATGAGCTGCAGAAGGGTGAGCATCCTGTAGTGACTGCCGCATATTATAATACTTCCAACGAAGACTTTTTGTCAGAAAACGTGGTTAAAGTCGTATTTGATAAAAACAATCGTGCTCTTTATTTTTCCCGCTGCCCGGTGCCTTTCGCTAAGAACTCCAAATTCGGGGGTTTTTTTCAACACATCGGTATTTACGGGTACACAAAGAGCGCTGTCCGGGATTTTATCGGTTTTCCCGGTTCGGAGTTAGAGAAAATCGAAAGTTTGGAGCAGTTACGGTTTTTAGAGAACGGTATCCCGATAAAGGTGATTCTCAGTAAAGAGAAGTCATTTGGAGTAGACGTGCCGGATGACATCATAAAGATAGAAGAAATGTTAGGCTAAACAGAAGTTTTGATCAAACTTTTTCAACCCCGTGGCACGGGGAGCCAATAAGGGGCGTTTTTGCTTTTAAATCATCAAAAGTTTTGTTCAAAC
>JAGLSW010000093.1 GCA_023135565.1 Candidatus Aminicenantota bacterium
CCAATTTTAAGGGTCCATTATAGTCCGGCAGGCTGCCGCTAAAAACGAAATGGTGCGTACGGCAGCCATCCGGGCGTTGAAAAACCTGGGTTCAGTGGAAGATTTGCCCCTGCTGGCAGGTTATGTTTTCACCGCCGCAAGCGCTGAAGAGAGAGAGGCCCTAAAACAAACGGTAACGGCTCTTGCCAACCGGGTTCCCGAAATCGAAAAGAGAGCCGGTTTTTTACTGCAAGCGCTGTCTAATCCCCAGTTCCAAACCGGAATGTCCGCGGTGTCGCGTGATCCGGCATTTGAAATCCTGGCCGGGATCGGCGGCAAAAAGGCCCTTGCTTTTATTTTCGATAAAACGAAAAGCCGCGACCCGCTGGTGCGTAGTGCGGCAGTGCGTTCGTTGGCAAAGTGGGTTGATTTTCGCGCCGCGCCGGAGCTGTTGGCTGTGTGCAAAGCCTCGGCCACCGGGGAGCATCAGCGTCTCACTTTCGAGAGTTATGTTAACCTGACTATCGCTGCCCCGCTCTCTCCCCAGAAAAAGCTGCGCATGTTCAAAGATGTTATGACAGCGGCCCGGGACGTGGAGCAGGAGAAGTTCGTTCTTTCTAATCTCGGTTATGTGAAGCTCTATGAAACCCTCGATTTTTTAGAACCTTATTTAGGAAATGCCGAACTCCAGGCCGCCGCGGCTGATGCCGCCGCTTATGTTATTTTGCCCCAGACTGGTGAAAACGACGGCCTTTACGGCACAAGAACAGCGCAAAAATTAAAAAAAGCCATCGGCCTTACCGGGGATGAATATCTCAAAGAGCAGTGTGTGCAGTATCTTAAGACCATGCCGTTAAAGGAGCCGCCTGCTTTTGTAGCGCTTTTTAACGGCCGGGATTTAAACAGTTGGAAAGGGCTGATGTCCGACCCGCCCACCCGGGCCCGGTTGGACGCCAAAGCGCTGGCGAAACTGCAGCGCAAAGCGGATAAAAAAATGCGCCGCCATTGGAAAGTCAAGAAAGGTGTGCTTTGTTTTGACGGCAAAGGTCACAGCTTGTGCACCAAAAAGGACTACAAAGATTTCGAAATGTCGGTAGAGTGGAAGATCGGCAAGCATGGCGACAGCGGCATTTATTTACGCGGTTCGCCGCAGGTGCAGATATGGGATATCGCCCAATGGCCTGAAGGTTCCGGGGGTCTTTACAACAACAAGAAGCACACCGGTAAACCCCTATTCGTGGCCGACAACCCCATCGGTCAGTGGAATCATTTTCGCATTTTAATGAAAGGCCGTCGGGTGACGGTTTATTTGAATGACATACTGGTAGTAGACGATGTGGTTATGGAGAATTACTGGGAGCGTGACAAGACGATTTACCCTGCCGGTCAGATCGAATTGCAAGCGCACAATTCCCGGCTTAATTTCCGTAACATTTACATCCGCCCTCTTTCCACCGGCCCCGGATCAAAAACAAAAAATAAAAATTGACTTATTGTCCCGGATATGTTAAAAAACTAACAGAGGTTTAACATGAAGTGGCAGGATTATATTTTTGTTGATTCGGCTGTTTGCCACGGTAAAGCTTGTATAAAAGGCACACGTATTATGGTGTCCGTCGTACTCGATAACCTGGCTGCCGGTCTCACGCCGGGTGAAATTATTCATAGTTACCCATCGCTGAGTATCGAAGGGGTACAGGCCGCTATCGCATATGCCGCTGAACCGGCGCGCGAAAGAGTCGTTTTGATGACTGCTTAAAAAATAGAGAATAACTTTTTTGTTTCAATGATTATGCTAAAAAGATGTATACCGGAGTTATAAATTATGAAAGAAGAAATTTTTCAATTCCATATCGCCTTGATAGACTCGATACCACCTATATGGCGACGGTTCCAGGTTAACAGCCAGCTCTCTTTCGATGAATTCCACGACATCATCCAGGTGGTGATGGGCTGGGAAAACGCCCACCTTTACGAGTTTAAAATTAAAGACCAATGCATCTTAATGCCCGAAACCGAATCCAGCTTATATGAAAAAGCGATCCAGGTGTACGGGGACAAAATGTATTTACATGAAATGTTGAAAAAACCGGGAGAAAAATTCCGCTATACCTACGATTTCGGGGATGATTGGCAGCACGAAATCCTATTCGAAAAACGACTGCCCGCTGCCGAAAACCAAACCTATCCCCTTTGTATCGAAGGCGAAAATTCCTGCCCACCGGAAGACTGCGGCGGTTTAGAGACGTATTACAACTCCCTGGAATTCACCGCCTTCAGCGAGGATCTGGATGAAAAATCGGGCCCGATTTTTTCTTACCGGGGAGATCGAGACCTCGAATATTTTAACCTGGACGAAATAAACAAGAGATTGGCATATCCCGACAGCACATTTGACGACGAATCTTTTTTTCTTGAAGAAAAGATTTCCAACTACTTAGATGAAGTTGAGACGCCTTTCCGGTTAGAAGACTGCTTAGAAACATTAAGCGACCTAAACGGAGATCACGATGATGATGAAATCCGAACGCTCATTATAACCAGCGGTGAAGTGGTGCCGGAAAAGGACCTCTTTTACCCGAAAATCTCTTTTTTGAAAGATTTCGCTATTCGCATCACACCCGACGAATTTGAAATCGAGACCGGGGTATTGATACCCGGTCACCGTTTAATGCCCTTTTTGCCTTACTTTGTCCTATCGGATGAAGCGCAGCTTACTTATAAAGATAGGGTATTGGAAAATAAGGAAATCCTATTACCGGCAGGCCGGTTGGACAGCTACTGTTTTCTTTTGGACACCGATGAACTGCCGATTCTTCCTCTCGGCTTCGGTTCACAGAGCCGCGGACAGGTTGCCCTATCGGTTACCGATCTAAGCCGGTTTTATAAAGAGAATAATTTTGATCTCGGCGACTCTATCATCCTAAAGGTAGAAGATTTTGGCGCCAGCGTTTTTAGTCTTCAATATGACTCCGCCGCCAATATAAAAGACCATAAAGAGGAGATAAAAGCCTGGGACGATCTCTTTACCGTCAGCGCCAAAAAAGTGCTGGAAGAAATCGAGACAAGTTATTTAGAGAACCAATTGATGTATGTATATTATTTTATGAGCCTCTCTATGACAGCGGGACAAAAAAAAATACCGGGAACCGAGGTAGGCATTCTTTTGAGCAAATCGAAAGAGATAGGTTTCTCCGACCTGGAGGATGTGGGTAAAATTCTTCATTTAGGCAGCCATATAGTAGTCAACCTATCTCATAAAGACACCTGAGCCTCCGGCGGCCAAACTTTTTATGATTTAGAGGCAAAAGCGCTCACCCGCTGCCTATTTGCTGATTCTTTCTACGTAGCTGCCGTCCCTGGTGTCGATTTTGATCACATTACCGGCTTCGATAAAAGCCGGAACCATAACCTCCATACCGCTGTCTAATTTCGCCGGTTTGTAAGAAGCCTGTACTGTAGCGCCTTTCATGGATTTCTCCGCTTCCACTACTTCGAATTCCATAGTTAGCGGCGGGGTAATATTCATGGGTTTTTTCTCGAAGGACTCCAGGGTATACTCGATCTCTTCTTTTAAGTAATATACGACATCGGCTAAAAAGTCGCTGTCGAGACCGATCTGGTCATAGGTTTCATTGTCCATGAAAATATATTGGTCGCCATCCTGGTAAGAGTAAGAGACTATCCTGGTTTCCAGCATTACTTTTTCTACCTTTTCCGAAGAACGGAAACGGTAATTCCTGGTGGTCATATCGTTCAGGTCTCTTATTTTGGTTTGCACAATGGCCTGGCCTTTGCCGGGGGTGACATGGTCCATATCTTCGACCCGGTAAAGCTTATCGTTTAAGCGGATTATCATTCCTTTTCTAATTTGGGTTGCATTAATCATAATATCCTCCGTTTATGAATTTATTAACTTGGTTTCTATCATTTGATGTGACGTAAAAAATGCGGTTTTTTTCTTTGCTGATAAAAAAATATGTAGGAGTCGCAACGGCGGTTTTTCCGGCAATAAAATCATAGCTATTCTTGCCGCTCTCCCGGAAATTGACCTGGAAGGTTTTCTCGACAAATGTCTTAAATGCCTGGTAAAAACCGGTACAGAATGCTTCTTTATCCCAAAAAGATTCCCATAAAAGAAAATAAGAAGCACTGGGATTTTTATAGATTTCGAAGCGGTCTCCGCCCCAGCCTAAGGCATAATCCCTGTAGCCGTTTAAGGGCATTAGCAGCACATTCAGGTAATATTCGCCGATAACCCCGGAAAAGTAAAGACTGTACCCTTCGGGCCGGTAAGCGATTTTTACATTTACGGGCAGTTCTTTTTTATAATATTTTGCCGGATGCAGCACCTGCTCCGAGGAGAGCGGGGGATTTTTTAATAATTTATTCACCCCGTGCCACCTTCTTCTTTTATGGACGTAATCCACGAAGTTTAGGCCCTGGATGTAGGGCATTATCAACTGGTGTTTTAAAATGCCCGGCGTGTTGGCTAAACGGGATTTAATGCCGGTGGGAGAGAAAGAGAGCAGGGCGTCGGCGCCGTGAGTAGAAGTCAGGGTGCTGGCTTCGAACTCGCCGAACCGGGCCATAACAAAGGTGGCGTCTCCTTCGATGGCAGCCAGTAAAGACAGGCGGCGGTCGTCGAAATCCGAAGCAGGGCGGGAAGCCAGGAGCTTTTCTAAGTCGAAATGTTGATCCTGCACCGCATGTCTTAATTCGTGGATAACGATCAGTGCGTTTATATAGTCGATATTGCGGTATTCTTCTATGGCATAGAGTTCCCCGGTTTTTTCGTTATAGAGCCCGCCCACATTTTCGATAAATATTTGTTTTCTTTCTTCTTTTAGATTTATTTTTTTTTTATGAATGAAGCCCATCAGTTCGAGGTAGAGTTGTTCTTTTTCCAATAGTGCGTCGGGGTAATCTTTTTGGAAAAGGTCTGTTATATAATTTTTCAGCGCTTTTTTGTCGAAATATTTTACCGGAACATCGGACTTGAATTTTAGTTTTCCTGTTTTGGCCACCGCCAGTTTCAGCGCGTCGATGGAATCTTGCTGGGCGGGCAGGCATAGACTTGTCAAAAAAAAGATAAAAAGGAAAATTATATAAACGGTAAGTTTTATCATTTTAAAAGCGCCCTTACGGGCTGACCCGATAACCGGACAATATTGATTTACCCGGTTTGCTCTGTGGTCTACTTCGCGTCTTACTTCCTGGTCCGGCTAACGGTTTGCTTTGCGACCTGCTTCGCGGCTTACTGCCGTCTTGCTTCCTTGCCCGCTTCGCCTTTAGTTTTTTTGTGCGCCAGGGGGGTAAATGGTGGAGCTGAAGGGATTCGAACCCTCGACCTTCTGAATGCCATTCAGACACTCTCCCAGCTGAGCTACAGCCCCACTAAGTTGTAGAGCTTTTTATACCATATTTTTAGTTACAAATCAATCGTTTTCCTAAAAAAAATATGCCCCGCTATTGAAAAAGCGGAGCAATTGCTTTATAATAACCCAATGGAGAATTGAACGCTATGAAAGAAAACGCTTCAGAAAAAAAGAATGAAATTAACTTTAACCCATTCGTGTATAATGCCCCGGTTAGAGGGAGTGATTTTTATAATCGCGAAGAATTAATCAATAAGGTATTAAAAGAAACGGTTACCGGCAAGTCGCAGGGAAGCGTCTGGCTTACCGGGGAGAGGCAGGTAGGGAAAACATCGCTATTGAAATATCTTCATTCAAGGTTTAGTGAACTCGGAAAAGCGGCTAAAAAAGTAAACTTATATGGGACGGGAGAGCAATTCGATACTGCGTTTATTTATTTGAACATACAGGAAAATACGACCCGTGAAACCTTTTACCGCGGGCTTCGGCAGAGTTTGAAGCATTCTTTCGATTTTAAGCTTAAAAGAACAGACGACCCTTATAAAGATTATATCGCAGCCTTAGAGTATTTGTATTTCGAATTGAAATACTATATCGTTTTTTTGATAGATGAGTTCGACGCCTTTATCGAGAGTTTAGCCGGTGTGGACGCCGAAACCGCTACCGCTTTCCTGGCGGAACTCAACAAACTGATCCAGGGCGTTTCCGAGTTTAAAAATGAACCCAAAATCTTTAGTTGTATTTTTTCCGCTAACCATACCATCGAGGACTTGATAGAGAAGAACGGAATAAAACGCAGGGGTTCTGGTTTGGTTGTGGAGAGCATGGAATTACCCTGGTTCGACAAATTGCGAGTGGAAGCATTGGCCCGGCAGTACCTGGAAGATAACGTCATCCAATTTTCGGACAAAGAGATAGATTTTTGTTTTAATATGACCGGGGGTTATCCTTATTTCGTGCAGAAGTTATTTTCGCTGATGTATGATGAAAAAACCAAGCAGCCGGAATTCGAAAATTATTTAAAACAAGTGAAAAAGGACTACGGCCTCGCTTTTAGAGAGATGGTGAAGGGTTGGGGCAGTGCAAACATGTCCGAAAAAAACAAAGAAAATTTGCGAAATCTAGCCATGATCATAGAGAAAATCGTTGGTTTTTGGATTAAAACTAATGAATTCTTAAACAAGTAATGGATGACAAAATGAATATGTATCAAAATGAAAATCCTTTTAATACCGGTTCCCCGGCGCGAGGACAAAATTTCTTCGGGCGGAAAGAGATCATAGACGATATTCTCTTATTTCTCAAGAAAAGCAGCGAATCTACTTTTTTGCTTTCTGGACAGCGTCGCATCGGGAAAACGTCCCTATTAAGGAAATTGCAGGATGATAGAGAACTGGTTGCCCCGGCCCGCCCGGTTTATTTTAATTTACAGGATAAAGCCCGTTCCCTGCTGCCCCAATTATTATTGGAGATCGCTCAAAGGATCGTCCTCGACTTAGATTTAAATATAAAAGTTAATGAAGAGGATTTTACAAACTCGAAAGGCCCGGATTTTTTCAAAGAGAAATTTATTCCCTCTGTATGCGCGGAATTAGGGGGATCAAAACCTTTGGTTCTTCTTCTCGACGAATTTGATGTTCTTGGAGACATCGAAGTTGTAGAGGGGGACGCTTCTTTAGACGTTTTTGCGTTCAGGAGCTTTATACCGTTTGTGGACAATCTCGTCGAATCGATACGGCAGAAAAAGTACCCGCTGAAATTTGTTTTTGCCATAGGGCGGAACTATAAAGACCTGGATACCAAGAGGTATGGGCCGTTAACAAAATTCGCCAAGAATAGGGAAATCTCCTATTTTTCTAAAAACGAAGTAGAAGATCTGTTGAAAAAATTTTCCACGATACCTCTCAAGAAAGAGGCCATCGACGAGATTTATGCATTGACCTCCGGTCATCCTTTTTTCATCCAGTGCCTGGGCAGCGCTGCTTTTGATAATGCGGAAAAAAACGGCAGAGAGGGTATTTCCAGGGAGATTGTCAGGGAAGAGTTTCTTCCCACGATCAAGAGTCACAGCAGTGGGGTGTATTGGGTGTGGGACAGTTTGTCCGCCCATGACCAGATTATTTTATACTTGATGGCTGTTCTTAAAGAGGAGAATCAGCCGATCACTATCGGCGCAGTCCGGGAGAAAGCCTTTTCGTTGAACTTTGCCCCTGCGGTTGAAGACTTAGCGAGAATTATAGAACGGTTAAAGACCTTCAAGTTTATAAAAGAGAGCAAGACCGGGTATGAGTTTTATGTGGAGTTTATACGGCAGTGGATCGTAACGGATATTAAAGAAGCCGAAATCGCCAAAAATCTATCCGAAATCGACGAAGAAATCGAAATACATCTAATTAACGGCCGTTATTATTTCCGCCAAGCGGATTACCAAAATGCAGCCGAACATTTTTCAATGATCTTAAAAAAATCAAAACATCACTTTGAAGCGCTTCTCTACCTTGCCAGGAGTTACAGAAAACTTATCCCGGAAAATATTCAATATCTTGAAAAATCTCTGACAGCCTATCAAAAAGCCTACCAATTAAATCGGGAAAAAACAAAAACAGAGCACCAAAATCTATTTGATGAATACAGCCAGTATCTAAAAAAGAAAAAATTATATGAAAAATTTAAACCGGGAAGGCAGCAAGAACTCTCAAAAAGAATATCCGATCTAAAAGAACGCTTATCAACTTTAGAAAACACAAAATTAAAATGCGATAATCCGTCGATAGATGAAATGATAGAATATTTAGATAGTTTAAGAAAACCTATAACTATTGGTATAACGATAATATTTCTCATCGTGTTACTATTAATTATTTTCGCGTTACCAAGAGGTGAAGGCGATTCCATTTGGCCTCTCTATTTTATGGCAATTTTTCTATTCCTGGTATCTATTTTCTCTCCTCTCCTGCTGTTGCATACGATTGAAGGTAGGCTAAGGAAAAAGGAGACAAATCAGTACGCCCAGCACGGCTTCGACGAGGCGGAATACAAACACTTAAAAAAAGAACTGGCAGAAACAGAAAAGTTGGTCGAAACCAGGGTTTGATTTATCGGGGGCAGCTCGCTTCATAAATTTCCCGGTCCGGTCCCGGTTTACTTTAGGTGGAAAGAGTTAAATTCCCCTAACGTTATCAGACTACTTGCAATTGGATTTGTCTGCCCACAGCAGTCGCAAATTTTTTCAAGGTGGATAATTTAATGTCTTCCGCGTGATCTTCGATCCGGGAAATTGCGGATTTTTTGGTGCTCAGCTTTCTCGCCACTTCGTCCTGGGTTAATCCTGCTTCTATTCTTGCCTGTTTTAATATAACTCCGATTTTGAAGTCATTGTATCCTGCTTCAAAATCTTTTGCGTAACCAGGGCTGCTTTTTTTTCGTTTTTCTATATATTTTTCGAGGTCGTCCATTATTCAAACCTCCTTTTTAAATAATCTCTTTTTCGTAAACCAGGAGATACTTGTTAAAATACTCCTTTAGAAGTTTCTTCTTATTTTTTTCGACAAAGTCGATATTCTCTTTTAAATCTTTTTCTTTCATTTTTACCTGCCATACATAATATATACCAAAACTTGATTTTTTTCAATGGGAACCGCTCCCTTTTTCTTTCCTGCGCTTAAACGCATCCCGGTATACTGCCATCTCCTCCCTGTCCCCTACAGCAATCACAAAAACCAAAAGCTCACCTTCAAATATTCGGTATACGATCCTGATCTTTTTTTTGTAAGCATACATTTTCCTGTAACCGGTTAGATCGAGACCCGCCTTATTACCCAATTTCTCTCCTAAACGAGGGGTTTCCCGCAGCTTCGCAACCTGCTTTAAAACCACCTTCCTTACACTGCCGTCAAGTTGATCGAGTTCTTTTTTAGCTTTAGGATGAAATAAAACTTTATAAAAGTCCATTCTCCTCCAAGACCTGCTCGAGAGGAATGAATTCTTTTATACCGGTATCCTCCCTTTCTTTTACCAGTTTATAAATGTCGATGTGTTCCATAAGATCGTAAGCTTCCCGGAGCTTTTCATACTCTTCCACCGGGATAATCACAGACTCTAAGGTGTTGTTCCTGGAGATTGCCACCTTCTTTAGTTTCCTGGTTTTCAACTGGTTTAGTATCCCCCCCAGGTTCCTGACTATCCTGGTAATGGGGATAATTTCTTCTTTCGCGTAGCCGACCATTGCACCACCTCCTTGTAAAACGTTTTTTTCTATGTAATATTATATGTGTTTTTCTACATAAGTCAAGCCCTTTTCTATCATTTTTACCTGCTGTGAAATTACTTTGCCTCCGGCGGCC
>JAGLSW010000930.1 GCA_023135565.1 Candidatus Aminicenantota bacterium
TGCGCACGGGGTTTAGAAGCAAAAAAGAGAAGGGGGCAGGCAAGAAAAAAGAAAAAAATTATCACAGGTGTAAACCTTTTCTTTTGTGGAGGCGTTATGTAATATGAGGCCCCGGGACGGGGACTTAAAGGAGTAAGCGATGCTAAAAAGAATTATTTTGTTATTGTTTGTAATGATTTTATTAGTCTTTTACAGCGGGTGCATCAACCTCACCATCAAAGTAGATGTGGATTATCCCGGCAAACTTTTCACCCAAACCCAAAAAAAAATCGCCAAAATCCACAAAGCAGACCCACGCAGAAAAGGTGAAGTATCCAACCTAAACGTGCTGGTGTATGCGGGCGACGAGAGGAAGTTGATCTCCTTTTCCATACCCAAAACCACCATAGAGACCACCACAGCCGCTGATTTTCTCAAAGAATTCGACAAAAAGGGTCTCTCGGACAAAGTGGGCCAGGTGGACCTGGAAAAGCTGAAAGACTTAGACCGGATAGGCCCGGGGCTAATAATAGAAGTAGAAGTGGACGAAAAAGACGGTTTTGTCCACGTACTGGTCTGGTTGGATTAACCGGAACAAGCCCGGCTGTACTTAACAACAAACAGTAATGGTAAATTTACAGGAGAAAACCGATGCAGTCAGAAAAGAGAATGAACTCATCCGCCTATTTAAATCGGGCAGTGAAGAGGCCTTTACCCGGCTCATTGTCCTCTACCAGCAGCAGGTGTTTAAAGTGGCATACGGTTTTTTCCGGGACAGGGACGACGCCATGGAAATCGTACAGGAAACTTTTTTGAGAGTCTATCAAAAAATAGACCGGTTCGATAAGAACAGCAGCTTCAAGAACTGGGTGTACCGCATCGCCTACAACCTGTGCATCGATTTCTACCGCAAATTTAAAAACAAAAAGAGCTGCGACCGGGAAATATATGAACTCGACGAAGCCCGTAATCTCAGCGTTTTAGAACCGGAAGACCATATCGACCGCCGGGATTTTAAAGAGAGCCTGGACGTCTCCCTGCAATCCCTGTCAAAACGGCAGAAAATGATTTTCGTGTTGAAACATAATAGTGGCCTGAAATACCGGGAAATAGCCGATATACTCGATGTATCGGTGGGGACGGTGAAGTCCCTGCACCACAGGGCCACGCAAGCGCTTAAAAAAAAACTGGCTCATTACGAGGTGACAGCGTGAAAGATTGTAAAAAATTAACCGGTTTGTTGATCGATTATGCCTGCGGGGATATTTCGCCCCGGGAGCGGCGGCTGGCGGAAGCGCATTTAAAAACCTGTCCCCACTGCCAAAAGGAATTTCGTTTCCAGCAGGACATCAACGAAAATATGGCCCGCTTAGACCGCGACAGCGAAAGGGTAATGCAGTCTATCGACTGGGAAAGGAACGCCCGGGAACTCAGCAGTACCATCCGCTCCGCCCCTTCCCGTGCCGGCCGCGGCGTCACCTTTTCTTTTAGTTTTAATCTCTCCAACTGGAAAGCCCTGGCTCCTCTCACCGCGGCGGTACTGCTGTTGGGTATCTGGATGGGGTATTTGCTGTTTCATGCTGCTCCCGGAGGGGAAGTGCCGCGGGGCAGCGCCTTAGAGCAGCAGGCGGTCCTAACGCGGTTGGAGGCGGCGCTGGCCAAAAGAGAGGTTTCCGGTTACGTCAAGCAGGCGCAGTTGGTTTTGACCGATTTAATGAGGCAGTGCGATTATGAAGACGCTTCCTCCTATCGCTACCAGTGGAGCAGGGGCGAGGTAAAAGAATTATTGAATAGAAGCCGTTATTTTTCCCAGGATTTAGATAACCCCCGGCTGCTGAGCAGTAAGAGCTTGTTAAAAAAAATCGAATGGCTTCTTTACGAGATGCTGACCATGGAGGAAGACCTCTCCTGTGATCAATTGCAGCGTCTCCAGGACTATGTACGCCGGGAACGGTTACTCTTGAAAATAAGATTAATAGGAAAAGAAATATCCATATAGCGAGGTTTGCCATGAAGATAAAAAAGATTACTTTGGTTTGTTTTATATTGATGTTGTTGGCGGCGGGATCGATAGCCGCGGAGAATGAGCGGGAGATTTTCGCTAAAGCGCGGCTGGACCTGGCCGATGAAAATTGGCAGCAGGCATTAAAAGGTTTCCGGGAGATTATCGATAATTTTCCCTCCGGCAGGTATTACGCCCCGGCCTATCTTTATAAAGGAAAATGCCTCGAAAAAATGGGTGAATCGCAGAAAGCGCTGACATACTACCGTATATTTTTAGATATTTCCCGTAATGAGAGTTTGAAGGAAGAGGCGGTAAGGGATATTATCGACTTAGATTTTGCTCTCTATGAGAAAGGAAAGAAAGCCGGTCTCCGGGAGATATTCGGTTTTTTAAAAAGCAAGGATTTGCTCAGCCGCTATTATGCCGCTGTCAAATTGAGTTACGCAAAAGACAAAGAAGTGGCTGCCCGGGCAGTTCCGGTTCTCAAAGAGATCATTTCCCGGGAGAGTGAAGACGCGGAATTAGTGGACAGGGCGAAGATTGCCCTGCTGCGCATCGACCCCGGTTATTTGCAGGGCCTGGCGAAAAGTAAGAATTCCGAACCGAAAGCCATTCATATAAAAATATATGAAAAAGATACCAAAACTGAAAGTCTTTCTCTTAATATTCCTTTTGTGTTGGCGCGGTTGGCATTAGACGCCATCCCGGAAAAAGAGAAGAAACTTTTACGGGACAAGGGTTATGACCTTGACCGGCTCATCGGTACGTTGATCGAGGGCAAGGACGTGGTAAAGATAGAGACTGAGGATACGGTGCTGCGCATCTGGATCGAGTAGGGAGCGGCGGCCGGCGGTCAAGGCTCAATGATCACGCCGCGGGCCGGCGTCCGCAGCCTATGAGGGGCAGGTCAATTAGCATTTAAACAGTTAACATTTAGCATTTTAAATCCGACAAAAGCCGCTGTTGTCGGATGCTAATTTTGCAATGCTCCGCATCTCTAACCAGGTTGACTCAGAAGTTTTTAATTTCACGAAGTATTAGTAAAAAATAAAATAAAATTCAGGAGAAGAAAAATGAAAAAATTAGTTTTAGTTATCTTTGTTATTTCAACTTTGCTGGTAGGCACCCTGCCTGCTTATGGCGATTCCGCCGATGATTACAAAGTCATCAAAAATGCCGTAAAAAAGAAGGTGTCTAAAGACGTCACTTTTATCAGGATCGAGGTCACGGAAAAGGGCAAGAAAAAAGAAAAAGTAAAGATCAAATTGCCGCTCTCCCTGGTTGAACTGCTGGCAGACTGCACAAAAGAGAAGATCGATATCGACAATTGCAAATTCGACCTGAAAAAAATTCTGGCAGAGTTGAAGAAATCCGGTCCCACAACCTTAGTGGAAATCGAAAACGAAGACGGGAATGTAAAAATCTGGCTCGAATAACGAAAGAGTCCGAGTGTACTCGCTGCCTGCCGCGGGGGGACGGCGTCCCCAGCCTATAAGCCGCTTCCGCGGCACGGGGCGCCTATGAGCTGTTTCGCGGCAGGCAGCGTTTTTGATTCTCAATTATTAGAAGTTTTGATCAAACTTTTTCAAAAGTTTGGCCCCCGGCAGGGCCGCCGGAGGCAAAGTAATTTCATGGCCGGTAAAAAAAGCAGGGAGACGTTTTTAAGCCGGTTTACCCCGCTGCGGGGAGGCGCTTCTGGGGATCCCGGGCGCGGCGCGGCGTTTTTGCAGTTATTTGATGAAGAATTTTTCCTATCAGGTAAAAAAACAGCTATTTTTTTTATTTATTTGCTGCCTTTAATCACGGTGGTTCTTTTTGTCTCGTTGGGTTTTGAAGTGCCCTTAGGAGTGCCGCTTATTTTTATGGCGCTGCAATTGTTAGTGAACAAGTTTTGTTTTAAAAGAGTTTCGCGTATTTACAGCCTGACAGGGAAGAGCAGTAAGATTTTGAAGACTTATGCCCGGATCATCAAAGAGATAGAGGATGAATCTTTTGTAAGCGCTGCGCTTAAGAATTTACAGGATGACCTGCTGGTTGGTGAAACACCCCACGCAGGTAAAACGCTCCACTCGGAGAAAACGAAATTAAACAAAAGTTTTTTGGGGGTGCAGGGGGCGATTTTACAAAAAAGCCCCTTGCCCGCCGGAGGCAAGAAA
>JAGLSW010000931.1 GCA_023135565.1 Candidatus Aminicenantota bacterium
AGACCATCAAAACTGAATAGTTACCCTTTTTTTATTTGACTAATAGTTTTGTTTTGGTTATAATCTCTATTTACAAGGAAATACTTTTTTTTGCTGCTACACTCACTGTAAGTGCGCGATATCGTCATGTCATGTAATGTAATGGCCTTAATTAGGAGTGAAATATGATCTTTCAACAAGTACCGTCCGGCGGCGACCGCAACTTCGGCTACGTGCTGGGGTGCGAAAGGACAAAATTAGGCGCAGTGGTCGATCCTTCACCTGAGCCGGAGCATTGTTTCCAAAAAGTCCGGGAATTAGGGCTGGAAATCGTTTATGTGATCAATACCCATACCCATTTCGACCATACCGGGGGTAACGATTTTTTCACCAGGAGAGGCGGCGCCCAAATCGTCACCCATAAAAAGGCAACTTTTGGAGATATGAGGGTTGACGACAACCAGACCCTTTCATTAGGGCAAATCTCCCTTTATTTTGTTCATACTCCGGGCCATACGAACGATTCCATCTGTATTTTAGCAGGTAAAGAATTGATGACCGGGGATACCCTTTTCGTAGGCAAAGTAGGCGGCACATCTACCCGGGAAGCCGCCCAGTTGGAATTCGACAGTTTGAAAAAGCTTTTCACCTTAGAAATGGATGTCCGTGTCTGGCCGGGGCACGATTATGGAGTAGACCCTGTTTCTACTATCGAAAAAGAGATAAGGACTAATCCTTTCTGTCTCAGGTTGGATAATTTTGAAAAATTCCTCCATTTAAAAGACAACTGGCCGGCTTATAAAGAAGAGCACGGTATTTTGTAGGATTTTTTTTTGTTATGGAGAGGCTGCGGAGCGAGTTACCCTGGTACAGGAAATGGTTCGACGAGAAATACCTGCTTTTATACCGGCATCGTAATATAGAAGACGCGGAAAAACAGTGCCGCCTAATTGACGCTGTGTTGAAACCGGCAAAAAACAGCCTGGTTTTAGATTTAGGTTGCGGTGCAGGGAGGCATACGATTTTTTTTAAAGATTTCGGCTGCCGGGTGTTGGGAATAGACCTTTCCGCCACCTTGATCAAAAGCGGCAAAAAAAAGTATCCCCAGTTAGATTTGGTAGTGGCGGATATGCAGCATCTACCTGTATTAGCGGGGAAATTCGATCTTGTGCTCTCTCTTTTTACCAGTTTCGGTTATTTCGAAGCTGACGAAGAGAACCAGCGGGTGCTTTGTGATATTTATAGTTCTTTAAAGCCCGGTGGTTTTTTCTGGCTCGATTTTTTGAATGCGGCGCACGTGGAAAACAACCTGGTGCCGGGAAATTTGTCCCGCGGCCCGGGCGGGATAGAATTGGAAGAGAAGCGCCGGATTGCGGCGGGCCGTATCGTTAAAGATATAAATTTCAAAGATAATGAAAACGGCGCGGCTGCGCATTACCGGGAATCGGTCAGGCTTTTCAGCCGCCGGGAATTAGAGACCATGTTGGAGCGGAGCGGGTTTCGTATAGAAGGTTGTTTCGGAGATTATGCCGGAGCCGGATGGAGTGAAGACTCGGAGCGTACGATATTGTTTGCAAAAAAAGAGAACTAAATTGAAAAGAATAATTATAACCGGTCAGAGCCTACGAGGGGCTGTCATCATGGTAGTTTTTCATGATGCGCGCCTCACCCGGAAACGAGTGAAATTTTATCGTTTTTGGCCTCCGGCGGCCCTGCCGGG
>JAGLSW010000932.1 GCA_023135565.1 Candidatus Aminicenantota bacterium
CCCGAAGCGACGGGGTGTGTTAACCCTCTCAATACTTGCCGGGAGGTGGTTCCGAGAAATTGAGGAACCGGGGTGTGTTACCCCCTCTACTCTACTTCTCCGATGTATTCTAATACAGGACCGGAAAAAATCAATACTAACCTGACTAACTTTGTACCACCTATGCTCTTCTTGAACTTCTCGTCTATACAATACTGCTTCAACTGCTCCTCCGCTTCAACTCTCAACCTGTCAAGCTCTACCGCCCGGCGCTCCTTTTTCTTATGCCCGCTTTTATCTTTATCTTTAACTTTTACTTTCGGCGCCGGGTCCCCTTTCTTCATGTACTTGATCTCCAGGATATAAGAATACTTGATCTCTTTAAACCTGACTGTAAAAGGCTCCATTACGATGTCCGCAAACCCCATATTCAATTCCTTCTCGGTGTGAACTACATAACGCTGCGTTAAACCTAAATATACATTTAAAAAAGTCTTGACCGCGGCTTCTCCCTGGATTAAATCCCGCAATCCGACACTCTCTCTCATCCGCAAACTAAGATACTCGAATAAAGCCCGCCACTCCCCGCGATAAGCCATGTCACGCACCAGCCGGTCGAAGTCATACCAATCTATAGAAAAAGTTTCAGTCTCTTCATAAGCTTCGCTGATATAATCATAAAATAAACGCCTCACCGTCTCATTGGGGATTTTTAATACCTGTTCTTCACCTTCCACTTCCTTCACAGTCAATAAACCAAAATAAAATAACAGCGATAAAAAGTTTTTCGTGTCGGATAGTTTTTCCACGGGGAAACTTTCTATTAATTGCGGGGAGTCGATCTCCCCTTTTTCGATAACCTCTCTCAAACGACTAAAGTTGCCGTTGATCAACCTGCCTCTATCACTGTCGATGGTGATTAAATGCCTCAACTTCCCGTAATCTATCCTTACGTTCTGGTCGATCAATTGGTCGGGTATACGATTATTCCGGATATATTTGTCGATAAAATAGAGTACCATATCGGTATTAAATAACTTCCTTTTCGCCCCTTTCGAGAAAAGATAGTTGTTGTACCAGGAATCCATAATATCCATCAGGTACCCGGTGGGATGTTCGATTTTCCCCTTTTCCCTGTAATATTCGATCATCCCTATCACATCTTCCCTGGTGAAGCCCAACATTTCGTTAAAACCGGCTTCTATAGAAATATTCTTGCCGATATTAAATCCGCTGGTGACGTCGTCCATGGTGACGGGCGATACACCGGTGATAAATAACCGCGATATAGGTGAGCCTACATCGGTGGTTTCCCCTTTTAAGATATTAAAAAAAGCGCGGAAAAACCCGGCGCCGTGCGTCAATCGTTGGTATTCCAGCTTACCGATATTAGCCAATATGGTATTGGCAAAATTATCGTACTCGTCGATCATAACATACAGTTTCTGACCGCCGCGGTGACAGCGGTTGAGCAGGGTTCGCAAAATATCGGAGGCGGATTCCTGGGCGTCGGCTTTTTCTATTTCGCCACGTAAATCAGCTTCAGCGATATTAAGAAAAGCGCGGTACTTATATAAAAAATTCTCGTTCTTCTCCCTGAGATAGTACAAAAAAGATTTCTCCACGTGCCTGGGGTCGGGGTCGATCATGGAGAAGTTGAGTTTTAACACTAAGTAAGAATTCTGTTCCCCGGTGGGATTCTCGAATACATGCAGTCCTTTAAAAAAATCCTCGAAACGGTCTTTATAATATATGTCGTAATAGGCATGCATCATGGTAAGCAGCAGCGATTTACCGAAACGGCGCGGCCTGATAAAAAAAAGATACTCCCCTGCTTTTTCAATGGTCTCTAAATGGCGGGTCTTATCTATATAGTAATAATTTTGCGTAATGATCCTTTCATAATCGGCCAGGCCGTAGGGAATTTTTTTTATATTTTCTATTTTTTTCATTCGTTTTTACTCCGACCCTATTATATATCATTATTTTTCCAAAAACAATTATTTCTTTGACAATACTACCGGCAAATGATACAATGCCATCTTTGCAGAAAATAGGAAAAAATGACATATTCTATTTCGGAGTCAACTATATGGTAAATAAAACTATACTCGATTCAGGCCTGGTCATCATTAGCGAATATAAACCGGAATTCCCCTCTTTCTCTCTCAGCTACTCCACCCGCAGCGGGTCCCGGGCCGAAAATATCGAAACTAACGGTTTCCACCACTTCGTGGAACACATGATGTTCAAAGGCAGCCAAAAATACAACCTGAAAAAAATCGCCGACATTTCCGATAGATTAGGCGGCAGGCTGAACGCTTTTACAGGCAAAGAGGTTACCCAATACTATATCAAAGCTATCGACGGCAAACTAAAAGAATCTTTCGACCTGCTAACCGATATCGTGATAAATTCAACCTTCCCAAAACAAGAATTCCTGAAAGAAAAAAACGTCGTCCTGCAGGAAATCAACGAGTCCGACGACGACCCGGATACTTTCGCTTTCGAAAGATTCTACGAAAACGTGTTCGGCGATAACGGCATCGCCTACCCCATAACCGGCAAAGCGGAAGGAGTGGCCGCTTTTACCTACGAAGCCACTTACGACTTCTATAAAAAAACTTACGCGCCGCACAACCTCCTGCTGTCCGCCGTGGGCAGCGTACAGCATGAAAAATTAGTGGCAATGGCGGAACAGGCTTTTGCCCGTTTCCCTGCCCAAAAACCCGGAGATTTCGATTTCACAGCGCCCCAATTTAATTATAAGACCTTCGCCAAAAAAAACCCTTCCCTGAACCAGTTGTATGCTATCATCGGTTTTGCCGGGATTCCTACCGACTCCCCGCTGAAATACGAAATTATGATTATGAACGATATCCTGGGTTCGGGGATGAGTTCGCGCTTGTTCCAGGGAATCCGCGAAGAAAAAGGCCTGGCTTATACGGTCAGTTCTTTCGTGGATACCTACTTAGAGTGCGGCATCCACATAATCTACGCCATTATCGAACCCCAAAAAGTAAGCCAATACCTGAAAGCAGTCAAAGAAGAAATCGAAAACCTGAAAAAAAACGGTATCACCAAAGACGAATTGGAACGGGCAAAAGACCATATAAAATCCTCGGTCATCTTAGGTTTAGAAGGCAACGTCTCCAAAATGAGATTTAATGTCAACCAGGAATTCTTCTTAAAAAGAGAATTAGAGACCCGCGAGATCGTCGATAATATCAATAAAGTCACAGGCGAAAACATTAACCACCTGTTTAAGGATTTCTTGAATTTACAGGAAACCGCGGTTTTTCTTTATGGAAATATCCGCGAGAAAAAATTTACCGACAATTTTGTGCTTAACGGATTTAGTTTTTTATGATATACAAACCTCTAAAAATGGAACAAAAGAGATTCGTATTTACAGGCGGCGGCACAGGGGGCCATGTTTACCCCAATATTGCAATATATGAAGACCTGCGGGAAAAATACCCCGGTTCCACCTTCCTCTATATCGGCACCGAGAAAGGAGCTGAAAGCCGCATCGTTAAAAATATCCCCCACCCTATCGAATTCGCGGCCGTCTCATCTAAAGGTATCCCCCAAAAAATAAAAAGTCTCAAAACCTTGATTGCCCTGTTCTATATTTTCTCAGGCATGGTGAAGAGTTTTTTCCTGTTAAGAAAATTCAAACCGGATTTAATCATCGGCAGCGGCGGTTATGTGGCCGCGCCGGTGCTGCTGGCTGCCGCGCTGCTAAAACTCAAAGTGTTCATCCATGAACAAAATGCGGTGCCGGGCCGGTTAAATAGGTTCATTGCCCGGTTTGCCGCCAGGATCGGGGTTTCTTTCGCTTCAACGGCCAACTACTTCCCCGAGGATAAAGTGGTTTTTACGGGCTATCCTTTAAGGCAGTCCATTAAATTGGGCAATGAAGAAGATATAAAAGCAAAATACAATATCCCCGAAAAAAACAAGGTGGTTTTTATTTTCGGGGGCAGCGGCGGAGCCAAAACCATCAATACCGCAGTGGCCGAAATGGTGCCTATGTGCTTGACCGGCAAAGACCTGACTATAATTCTATCAACAGGCCGGGGCTACTCCAAAGAATATAAGGCTTATGACGATACTATCAGGATTTTTAACGAAGTAGGCATTCCCGCGGAGATCGAAGGTAAATTAATCGTTAAGGAATATTTCGACAACATAGATGAGATCTATTCTATCGCGGACTTAGTGGTTTCCCGGGCCGGGGCGGGCACCATCAAAGAGATTACGACTTTAGGCATCCCGTCGCTCCTGATCCCCAAGATCGACCTGCCGGGAGACCACCAGATACTTAACGCCCGGGAAGTACAAAAAGCAGGCGGCGCCGGCATCGTATACGAGGAAGTAAGGTACCGGAACAGTAAAAGAACAATATATGTGCCGGAAGTCAAACTGCTGGAAGCCATAAAAAAAACCCTCTTCGACAGCGACCTCCTTTTTAATATGAGAAAGAACCTGCGCAAGTTGGAAAAACATAACAGTTCCGAATTGATATTTAAAGAGGTGGAACAAATCCTCAAAGGTAAAGAGAAACCCGGCGAAAAACAGGTTAAGATTTTTTACCTGCACTCTTTAGAAAGCGAAAAAAATATCGAATTAGTATTTAATTCCACTACCATAGGCAATTCGGTGTTTTGCGACCTGAACTTATACGATGCGCCGGGTGATGTCCTGATCGACGTTAGAATGATCAAAGAAGGGGAAAAAATCATTGCCAGGAGGGTAAAAGGAAAGGCCGCCGTTAACGATGAATCTATATCGAAATGGGCCGAGATCCAGGAAGACGATAAACTAAAAATCGAAGACAAAACCTTTGTGCTGAAAAGCTATTTCGAGAAAGTTAAAAAAATACATATCGAGAAAAGCACTACTTCTAAAATTATAGGTTCATCTCTCGGTATCATGGTTTCCCGCTTAGGCGGACTTTTCAGGCATATCGTGATCGGCGCTTTTTTCGGCGCCGGCCGGGCCGCGGACATCTATGTAGTGGGCCTGACGATTTCCAATTTTATGAGGCGGATCGTTGCCGAAAATGCCTTAGAGAATGCCTTCCTGCCTATTTTTTCCCGGCTCTTTCACCGCAGTTCGCGAAAAAAAACCTGGGAAGCGGCCTCCTCCATTACCAATTTCACCCTGCTGCTGGCCCTGCTGTCCACGATTACCGGCATCATCTTTGCCCCGCTGATCTTGAAACTTCTTTTCCCTTCTTTTACCGCCAAAGGGATGATGACCGACACCATCAATATGACCCGGTTGATCCTGCCCTACCTCTTTTTGGTCACCATCGCCTCGGTTTTAACCACCTACCTGAAAGCCTTTAACTGGTTCGGCATTGCCGAATCGTCGGCTATTTTCTTCTCAATCGGCACCATTGCCGGGATCGTCGTGCTCCATCCCGTTTGCGGTCTCTACTCTATCGCTATCGGCATCCTGGCCGGCGGGGTGATGCAGATTTTTTTCCTGCTGCCCTTCGTTTCGAAAATATTCAAACACAAATCGGTGGAATTCACCTATAAACCGGTCATTAGTTTCAGCACCCCGGCCAATAAAAAATACTATGCCCAGTTGGGCCCCATTTCCATAGACGTCTTCCTCTCCCGGATTAACGAATTAGTGGGCATATTCCTGGCTTCCGGGCTGAGAACCGGTTGTATTACTTTTCTCAATTTTTCCCTGAATATCTTCAGGCTGCCCTTTGCCGTCATTTCCCAGGCCATCAACAGCGTCATTTTAAAAGAGTTCTCGGACAAAATCGCCCTCTTCGACCAAAAAAAGGCCAAACAGTTGTTTTTAGACGGTATCAAAACCAATATCTTCTTGTTAACGCCGGTGTCGATTTTGATGTTTATCCTGGCGGAACCGGTGGTATCCTTGATTTTCGAAAGGGGCAAGTTCACCCCGGGCCAGGTGGCGGACACTGCCTTCGCTTTAAAATTTTATGCTCTCGGTTTGGTCGGCTGGGGCATCCACTCCCTTACAATGCGCATATTTTCCGCCCGCATCGATATCAAAACATCGGTTTTCCTAAATTTCTTTATGCTGCTCACCAATGTGGCCCTGAGTTTTGCCCTGGTTACCACCAAGCTGAATTACGCCGGTCTGGCCCTGGCCACATCGCTATCTTTCATGATTTTTTCAGTGGTCAGGATAATCGTGCTGAAAAAGAAACTGGCGGCGGAAGAAATCCGCATCAAATACAGCGATATCACTATCCCTTTTTCTAAAACCCTGTTCTCCGCATTTTTAATGGTAGTGGGTTTAGTGCAAGCGCAATTTATTATCGAAGGGATCAGCTTCGGTTCGAAAATAGTAGGCAATATCGTTTCCTTAGTCTCTTTATCCTTTATCGGCATATCGGTCTATTTTCTCTCTGCCCTGATGCTGAAGAACACCGAAATCCTGATTTTCAAAGGGAGATTATCCAGGAAAGAAAATAAAATTCCCTTATCCATGCTGTCGCCTTTTAAGTTCTTAGAAAAGGTTTCCAAAGACAGCGACACCTATAAAGAAGACTATTTCTACAAAATCAATATTTACATATCCAGCGCCGCCTGGGAGATCAGGAATATAGGGGTCAAATTAATCGGTCTATTTCAAGATCAAAGTAAAGCCGACTACCTGACCGGCATTTTAGCATCGAAAACAGAAAACGGTTTTGTCAGGCGGAATGCCCTGACCTCTTTAAACCGGCTGGAAACCTGGAACCCGGAAGTCAAAAGATTGGTAATGGAATTATTGGTTGATAGTTACTATGAAGTACGGTCCGCGGCAGTAGATTTTTTAACGAAGCACAGTTCGCCCAAGGATTACGCCGATTATGAAAAAATAGTGCGCATAAGGTTGAAAAAATGCACTATCGAAGAGAAATTGGCCTATTTAAAATTGATTGCTAATATAGGAGATAAAAAAGAGATAAATTATCTGGGCGATTACTATTTGAGCAGCAATTCGCTTATCAGGGAAGAGCTGCTGGAATTGATTTACAATTTTTACAGGCGGAACTTGTTGACGGCGGATGAAGTGAGGGAACATATCCAGGAGATTCTTATCACCTCCAACAACATGACCCCGGAATTTGCCATCAAAGCAATCATAAAAAAGATATATAAGGAGATCGAAAAAGGATGATCGAGTGGTTAACGCAGCAATTAGGTGATTTTCCCGGTCAGAGGCTGTTTACCTATGTCTCATTCAGGGCATTGATGAGCATGTTGACTGCGTTTTTGGTCGGGGTATTTTTGGGCAGGAAATTAATCGGCACCATATTCCAGTTGAATTTCCGGGACAAAACCAGGGATTACGGCGACATCTCTCCAAAAAATAAAGAAGGCACACCCACTATGGGCGGAGTAATCATTTTTCTTTCTTTTTTGATCTCGGTGCTTTTGTGGGGGAAGCTTGGAAATCCTTTCTTGACTATCGCCTTATTTGCTTCTTTCTGGTTTACTGCTTTGGGGTTTTTCGACGATTATTTGAAGAGTGTGCGCGGCTCCAGCGACGCCGGCATGAGCCGGGGCATCAAACTTTTTTTCCAGGCTCTTTTCGGTTTAATCCTGGGGTTATTGATATTGTCTCCCGGTTCCACTATTCTTCCCCCCGAAATTGCCGGTAAGTTGTATATCCCCTTTATCAGGGAACCGGTGCTGGATTTAGGTTATTTTTATTACCCTTTTATTATTTTCGTAGTCATCGGCATATCCAATTCCATCAACTTTGCCGACGGGTTAGACGGGTTGGCTACGGTTCCTGTGTCGTTAGTGGCCTTAGTATATGCCGTATTTGCTTATGTGTTAAGTAACTCCATTGCCGCCCGTTATTTGTTGTTTCCCCATTTAAAAGGGGCGGAGGAGTTGGTTATCGTGCTGATAGCTTTGGTAGGCGCTTTGGCTGCTTTTTTATGGTTTAACACCTATCCTGCAGAGATATTTATGGGAGACACCGGGTCGCTTTTTTTAGGTGGATTGATTGCCACCTGCGCCGTGCTGTTAAAGAAGGAGCTTTTATTTTTAATAGTCGGGGGAGTATTTGTTATCGAGTTTTTATCGGTATTTATCCAAGACTATATCGGCATCAAGTTGTTGAAAAGGCGCATATTTTACCGGGCGCCCGTGCATCATACTTTCCAATTTTTGGGCATAGCCGAACCTAAGATCGTAGTGCGGTTCTGGATTATCGCCGTCATGTTCACCCTGATCAGTTTGGTCAGTTTAAAGCTCAGGTAGCCCCACTCGCGTGGGGGGGCGATAAGAGGGCTGAGTTATGAATTATGAGTGATGAATGATGAGAGACGTTTTTGATTCTAACTCATCAAAAGTTTTGATCAACCCCGTACGCACGGGGGGGCGATAAGCCGCTTCGCGGCAGGCAGCGTGTGAGCGCTTTTGATTTCAATTATCAAAAGTTTTGATCAAA
>JAGLSW010000933.1 GCA_023135565.1 Candidatus Aminicenantota bacterium
ATGCCGACATCGACGCCCTGGAAGCTTGGAATATCTCCACCGGTAGCAGCGAAGTCATTATTGGCGTTATCGACACGGGTGTGGATTATAACCACCAGGACCTGGCGGCCAACATCTGGTCCAATCCCGGCGAAATTCCCAGCAACGGCGTGGATGACGACGGCAACGGTTATGTGGATGATGTTCACGGTATCAATGCCATTACTGGCAGCGGCGACCCTATGGACGACCACTATCACGGCACCCACTGCTCCGGCACGGTAGCAGGAATAGGCAACAACGGTGTCGGCGTGGTGGGTGTGTGCTGGACAGCCAAAATCATCGGTATCAAGTTCCTCGATTCCAGCGGTTCAGGCAGCACAGCCGATGCCATCGAATGCGTCAACTATGCCATCTGGTTGAAAAACAACGGCACCAATATCCGCGTGCTCAGCAACAGTTGGGGCGGCGGTGGTTTCGACCAGACCCTGCGCGACGCCATCGATGCTGCTGGCAATGTGGGCATCCTTTTCACCGCGGCAGCGGGCAACAACTACGGCAATAACAACGACACCAATCCTTTTTACCCCGCAACCTATGACTGCGCCAACATCCTGGCCGTGGCATCCACCGACCATAACGACAACCTGTCGGGTTTCTCCAACATGGGGGCCACTACCGTTGACTTAGGCGCTCCCGGTTCTTCTATCTTATCCACCTTTCCCAATAATTCCTACAGCATCCTCAGCGGCACCTCCATGGCCACGCCCCACGTGTCCGGCGTTACCGGATTGCTGCTGTCGGTGAACTACCAACTCACTGTGCAGGAGTTGAAAGGCTACCTGATGGATTACGGCGATGCTATCCCGGCCTTAAACGGCAATTGTCTGAGCGGCAAAAGGCTCAATGCCTACGGCTCCTTAAGCCAGGTGTCGCCCCCGGGATCTACTTTCAGGCTGTCGGCCACTCCCACTGCCCAGAGCGTTAACCAGGGAGACACGGCTGCCTACACCATCAATATCGAATCGGTATTGGGTTTCTCCGACCCGGTCACCCTGAGCGCGGAATCCAATCCCGCCATCAACGCGGCCATTACCTTTACGCCCAATCCCGGCACCTCGGGTTCCACCTCGCTGATGCAAGTAGTCACCACCACGTCCACCGATCCCACCGATTACCAGATCGCCATAACCGGCGTCAGCGGTGGCATCACCAAAACCACTAACGTTACCTTAACTGTGCAGCCCGAAAGCCTAATCACCGTGAGCTACACCAATAACACAGTCATCCCCATCCCAGATTATCCCGGTTCCAGCATCTCCAGCGATATTTATGTACCCGATAACCTCACGGTGTGGAACACCGCTTGTGAAGTCCACATCACCCACACCTGGATCGGCGACCTGATCGTCAGGCTCAGGTCTCCCACCGGTACCGAGGCCATCCTGCACAACCGGGAAGGCAGTTCCGCCCACAATATCCATCAGACCTACTATCCCGGCGATTTTAGGAATGAGCCTGCCCTGGGCACCTGGACGCTGTTGGTTTCCGACCATGCCGGGATCGACATTGGTACTTTAGATAGCTGGGGTCTCACCATTTCAGGGTATCCTCTCAGCCCAGTCAATCAACCACCGGTTTCAGACTTTTCTTTTTCTGTTTCAGGATTATCGGTAACCTTTAATGACCAAAGTTATGATCCAGATGGAACTGTCGCTTTCTGGAATTGGGATTTTGGTGACGGTGGATCGTCTATCAACCAAAACACAAACCATTCATACGTTTCCGCCGGAGCTTATCCGGTCACTTTAACAGTTACCGATGATGAAGGAGCTAATGATTCTGTAACAAAGAATGTTACTGTTATGAATAACGAACCACCGGTTGCTGATTTCACAGCCAATCGCTCTGTTGTTATAGAAGGTGATATTATTAACTTAACAGATCAGTCAACCAACTCGCCTACTACCTGGGAATGGACATTCACAGGAGGTATACCAGCGATAAGTACCGAGCAGAATCCAACTACCATTTATAATACCAGTGGAACCTATACAGTGACCTTAACCGCATCCAATTCTAATGGCAGTGATACAGAAACCAAAATTGATTATATAACTGTTATCCCACCCGTTACTAATGGGATTGGTGGTTATGATTTTTTATCAACAAACGACCAAGCCTTCTCTTTCGATGACAATGGAGATGGAAAGCAAGACCTGTTAACTTATCGTCCGGGTAGTGGCGCTGTGTTTGTGCTACGCTCTGATGGAAATGGAACATTTACACCAGTATATGCGATTATAGATAATGGCTATCCGACTCCGAACGGGATCGGCACCTATGATTTATTATCCATAAACGATCGAGCCTTCCCTTTCGATTATGATGGAGACGGAAAAGATGATCTGTTTTTTTACCGTCCCGGTAACGGTGCTGCTAATGTAGTGCGCTCGAATGGAGATGGTACATTTACAAGTGTTTATGATGTCCTTGATAACGGCTATCCGCCTCCAAACGGGATAGGGGCTTTTGATTTACTATCGATAAGAGATCAGGTTTTTCCATTCGACTACAATGGAGACGGGAAAGAAGACCTTTGCCTCTATCGTCCCGGTAACGGTGCTATAAATGTGGTGCGCTCAAATGGAGATGGTACATTTACAAGTGTTTATGATGTCCTTGATAATGGCTATCCGCCTCCCAACGGGATCGGTGCTTTTGATTTATTATCAACCAGAGATCAGATTTTTCCGTTCGACTACAATGGAGATGGGAAAGAAGACCTCTGCCTCTATCGTCCTGGCAACGGTGCTATAAATGTGGTGCGTTCAAATGGAGATGGCACATTTACAAGTGTTTATGATGTTCTTGACAATGGTTCTGCTCCTCCGAACGGGATCGGTGCTTTTGATTTACTATCAACAAGAGATCAAGTTTTTCCATTCGACTACAATGGAGATGGAAAAGAAGATCTGTGCCTCTACCGTCCCGGTAGCGGTGCTATAAATATAGTGCACTCGAATGGAGGCGGCACATTTACAAGTGTTTATGATGTCATTGATAATGGTTCTCTGCCTCCAAATGGCATTGCCGGTTACAATTTACTTTCGACAAATGACCGAATTTTCCCATTCAACTATGATGGGGATCGGGACAAAGATTTATTCCTTTATAGGCCTGGGGGCGGTTTAGTAGGTGTGATAAATTCCACCCGAGGTTGGGGTGGTATAGACATTATGTCACCAAACGGTGGTGAAATTCTTGAAGCAGGAACTATTCAGGATATAACATGGTGGTCTTCAGGGTATGATGGCAATGTAGAAATAGACTGTTCTTTTGATAACGGTCAAAACTGGTCTGAAATTTCTCCGACAGCACCAAATGATGGTTCTTTTCCATGGACTATACCCGACAATATTTCTTCTCAATGCCTTTTAAAAGTTAGCAAAGTCGACGGAGTGATCAATGATTTTAGCGATGAGGCGTTCTCAATCGCTCCCCATTCACCTGAATCTATCACCGTCACATCTCCAAATGGAAATGAAAACCTTGAAGTGGGGGCTTCTTACAGCATTTACTGGAGCAGTAGTGGGTTTGAAGGTGATGTAAGGATAGAATATTCTACTGATAACGGCAGTAACTGGATTAGTATCATAAAAGCGACAAATAATGACGGCAGTCACATCTGGGTAGTACCGGACAATCCATCAATTAACTGTTCGATACGAATAAGCCAATGCGATCCAGATGAGGAGGTATTTGACGTAAGTGATGAATTGTTCTCTATTATTCCTCAATCAAGTCCAGCTTTAAGAATTACTTCTCCAAATGGCGGTGAAAGATTAACCATTGGATATTCCTATCCAATAACCTGGACAAGCAATAGTGCATCCGATTATATCAGAATCGAATATTCTACCGATAACGGCACATCTTGGACTTATATAACCATTACAGCCAATGATGGTAATTATAATTGGACTATACCCGACAGCCAGGCGGATAATTGTCTGCTTCGGATTAAAGAAACTGATGGCTATCCAACCGATGTCAGTGATACAGTGTTTTCCATTGTACCACAGTCTTCTATTATAATAATATCCCCCAACGGAGGTGAAACCTTGCCGGTGGGTTCATCTCATACAATAACCTGGACAAGTAATGGTATTTTGGATGATTTGAGAATAGAATATTCTACCGATAACGGAAGTTCCTGGTTAATTATAGTGCCCGCCACAGCCAATGACGGCAGCCATCCCTGGACTATACCCAACATTCATTCAGCTAATTGCCTTGTACGAATCATTGAGAATAAAACTGATGAAGGTCTATCCGATGTCAGTGATACTGAATTCACCATATTTTCTCCTTCAGGAAAATCCTTAACTGTTATTTCGCCCAACGGAGGTGAAAACCTGGAGGTGGGTTCATCTCATACAATAACCTGGACAAGTAGTGGTATTTTGGATGATGTGAAATTGGAATATTCCACCGATAAGGGCAGTTCCTGGTCAAGTGTAGTGGCATCCACAGCAACTGACGGCAGCCACCCCTGGATTATACCAAATACTCCGACAAATAACTGTTTGATCCGGATCAGTGAAGTGGATGTAGATGGAGGTTCCTGGGATGTGAGTGACACCGTGTTTTCGATTGTTCAGGCATCGGATCCGATTATCAGAATCGTTTCACCCGATGGAGGGGAGCGATTAAGTACAGGAGAGACTTTTGAGATAAAACGGATATGTTCAGATACTGTTGGACAACTGAATATCGAATATTCGACAAACAGAGGTACCACATGGACACCAATCGAGAATTCCATAGAAAATGACGGATACTTCCAATGGACCATACCGAATAATCCATCGGAAAATTGCTTGTTAAAGATTAGTGAAAGCGACGGTGAACCTTTTGATGTCAGCAATGCTCCTTTCATGATTGTTTCTCAGCCTTCTATTGTGGTGACATCTCCAAACGGCAAGGAAAAATGGGAAGTCGGTTCTACTCAAAACATCACATGGAGCAGTACTGGGTCGGTAAGTGAAGTGGCAGTAGAATATTCGATTAATAAAGGATTTTCTTGGGCAAATATCGTATCGGCTACAGCTAATGATGGAACTTCCACATGGATCGTACCAGATATGCCCTCAGATGATTGCTTGATACGAGTCAATGGTATTAGCAGTGTACAGGAATCTCCATCAGATATGAGTGATGATTATTTTTCTATCTTCCCCGCAAATGCTGGAAGTATTACCATCACATCTCCTAATGGCAGAGAAGAATTAATTGTAGATTCCTCCTTTGAAGTTTCATGGATAAGTACAGGTGAGATTTCCCATGTGAATATTGAATATTCTACAAACCGAGGAGTATCATGGTTCGCTATCGTTTCATCTACTGAGAACAAAGGAAGCTATAATTGGATAGTTCCCAATAAACCTTCCGAACACTGCCTGATAAGAATCAGTGATTCTAATATGGGTTTTTCAGACACGAACGACGAAGAATTCTCTATTATATCCATACCTTCCATTACAATAACGTCTCCAAACGGAGGGGAGAATTGGGACGCAAATTCCTATCAGGATATTACCTGGACATGTAACGAAATTATTTCTGATGTCAGGATAGAGTATTCAATTAATAATGGAGGTTCATGGAATATCATAACCCAAACTACAGATAATGATGGCATTTTCATCTGGTTAGTACCTAACGATATTTCGGATAACTGTTTGATAAGACTCAACGAACTCGATTCAGATGAGGGGGTGTCCGATGTCAGTGATGCAGTATTCTCAATAATAGCTGGTACACCCTTAGGAATAACATCTCCCGATGGCGGTGAAATAATCCAGCCTGGAAAAAATTTCGCAGTAACATGGGGTGGTGACCCGGACCTCGCGAACGTTAACCTGGAATATTCTACAGATAATGGCGCTGCTTATTCATTATTGGATGGCCCCCTGCCTAATACGGGACATTATGAGTGGCAGGCACCGCAGCAAAATGCACAAAACTGCCTGTTAAGAATCAGCAGTGCTGAGAGGATAAAACCACCTAAAATTATACTGCTTTGTGAACTGGAATTTGTAATTCCCGAACCCGGTTCGCGGACAACCGATAGTGAAATTTTTGTGGTATGGTTGGGTAATGCTTCGCATGAAACCTTGAGGCAGTCGCTTCCCAGGATTTCATTTAGCCGTGA
>JAGLSW010000934.1 GCA_023135565.1 Candidatus Aminicenantota bacterium
AAAAGTTTGAACAAAACTTCTAATAATTGAGAAGCAAAAACGCTGCCTGTCCACAACCCGGACAAGCCGGAACCAAAAAGTTTTAAAAGTTGAAAATATTTTTTTGGCCTGTAAATGCGCTATAATAAACTGTTTCCAGTCATGCAAAAAAAACTCTTGCCAGAAATGTGCAAGATTTGACGATTAGGTAACCTCCTGCCTATTTGCCTGCCGCCTCCTGGCACCTCTTCTTTTCCCAAAAAGGCTTCGCTACCGAAAAAAACTCCTCCAATACGGCTTCTTTTAAGGCCGGGTTCTTTACCAAATAGTCGATGTACTCCTTTACCCGTTCATCCTCCGGGATAGCAAAAAACTTCTCCCTGTCGAAACGGATAATATTGCCTTCATTTTCGATTTCCCGGAACACCGCCTGCCTCTTTTGCAATTCATCGATCTCTTTCCTATAAATAATCTTGAACTTCTCTATTAAATGAAAGACCACTTTGCGAACCTCAGGTATCTTTAACAGGTAGATAAGCTCCTTTATATCGGGCTCTTTTTTAACCGACTCGAAATCGTTTACCATAACCTCCATTTAGCCCCCCCGCGCCATTCTCTTTTTCTGCTCGAAATAATCTTTGATAAGACCCTCATAGTTTTTCCTGTCCAGCAGGTATTTGACTATTAAGGAGTTTCTCATTATCGGCACTTCAAGACTGACGATAAGCTCGACGACTTCCTTATCCAGGGGAATATCCGGGAAAATTTCCTTGAGACTCTTTACTGGCCGGGGGCGGTTTGGCGAGATAAACTTATCCCCCGCGCCAGTTAAAAGGTAGTTGATGTTCACATCCAATTCATTCGCCAAAAAGAATAAAACCGCCGGTTTAGGAAACCGGCTGCTGTCCTCGTATTTATAATAAGAATTTAACAATACTCCCAACTTACTGCTCATCTCTTCGACACTCAAATTCATCGTTTCCCTGACTTCTTTAAGCCTTGCGCCAAATTCGTTTCTTTCTCTGTTCATTTTTTTGTCCGTTTTGAATGAATCTTATTATACAATATTTTTTCTTTAATTGCAAAGATACAGCCGCTTTTCCGTATCTATAGGGACGCCGGGTGGAAGAAAAACAAAACAATGGTTGACAAATTGAATAAAATATGCTATTATTTATCCTTATTGAATAAAAAATTATTGGAGAAAAAAAATGACCGGTTTAAAAGACGAAAAAGAATTAAGAGAAGGCTTCGGTCTCAGGCTGCGGCAATTTAGAGAAAAGGAGATGAAAAAGCAAAACATCGACTTTTTAGGATTCGCCCAAAAAGCGGGCATCCCGGTGGATACGTTCAGTTCTTACGAGACAAGCGAGCTTTTTCCAGGTGTAGAAGACCTGGTAAAAATTCACCGCGGTTACGGCGTAAATCTCGGCTGGCTGCTTTGTAACCGGGGAAAGATGTACTATGACAGTGAGAGTGAGATGTTGGCTATCTTCGACAAAATCAGCGCCGAAGAAAACAAAAAACACGAGGAATACAAACTGCTGTTAAAAATGATGCAAATACCGGAAATGGAAGTTTTTATTTTTAAAATTTTGCAAGCTTTCATAGACTTGCTGTTAACTGCGGATAGTAAAGGGAATTCGATAGATGTGGGTTTTATGCTGGAAATGCTGGGGAAAAAAGAGTTCTCCCGTCCCGAAAAGAGCGCCGGAAAATAAAATACGGGATATTCGCCAACCGGCAGGGCCCTGCCGGGGGCAGAGTAATTTCATAGTAGTTCCTCATGATGCGTGCCTCACCAGGAGACAACGAAATTAAACAAAAGTTTTTTGGGGGGTCAAGGGGGGCAATTTTTCAAAAAAGCCCCCCTTGTCGCCGAAGGCAAAAAGTAATTTCATAATAGAATTTCCAAGAAAAAAAAATTTATGCTCCTAAGTATTGATTTTTCTTTTCTAATCAGGTAAATAATAGGATGAGGTGAGGTATGAAGAAAATATTTTTTTGTTTTTTTGTTTTTTTACTTTTAAGCCCCGATGTCTCATTGCTGCACTCCAACACTTTAGCTTTCTCAAATTTCCTGCCCAAAGTTGTGAAACAGGATGACGGAGTAATTATAAGAATCGATACGGTAAATGATAGAAAGGATTTCTATCTCTATTACCGCATACCGGGACTTAAAAAATTCCAGGTCAGGAAAATGAAAAAAGATAAGAACGGCAAAATCTATTACCGGTTATCCACAAAAAATATTTACGGGAAAAAGATAGAGTACTTTTTTTTGGAACAGGGAAGCAGTCCGGGAAATACCATGTCACCTGTTTTTACCCTGAATAATTTTACAAAAAAAAGTTCTCCCGAAATTTATTTTATGAATGCCGCAGCTATCACAGAACCGGGTGAAGAAGAGGAAAAGAACTTCTCGATAAAGATAGAACCCTCCTTATCTACCGGACCACGACTCTATGACAACTCCGAAAACCCGGATGAGGCTGAGAAAATCGATACCGGCATTAACATGAGGATATACGGGGATATACACGATGAAAAAGATAGTTTAGGAGTTGATTTCGATTCTACTTTTACTTACCTGAATAATCCTTCCGATACCGAGAGCAAAGTAAGTCTATCCAGCATGATGGTGATGTTTAAGAAAGGAAGCCATAAATTCGCAGCCGGAGATCTCTCTATATTCAATACCGAGTTCACTACCTCAAATCTCAACAGGAGAGGGCTGTTCTACGAATTGGATGGAAAGAACCTATACCTGAGTTCATTCTTTACCGATTCACAGCAGAAGATAGGATTTGGCGGTTTCGGGCTGCCGGCTTCGGAAGCCGGTATTTTCGGGGCAACAGCCGGTTTCAATATTCTTGCGGAGCAAATTCCCGTATTAAAATTGAGAGGTTCGTTTTTGGTAGGAAAAGACAACCTTGAAAGTAAAACAATGGTGCTCCTTGAGGAAGTTCCCCGGCAAGGCAGCATGTTTTCGGCCTGGGGTGAATTTAATCTTTTCGAGGAACACGTCGTATTTAGAGGGGAGTATGCCCGCAGTGACGTTAGCGAAGCAGCCGTTATCAGCAGCACGGAAAAGAAAAAAAATGAGGCCCTGGGTGGTGAAATTAACATTAACTTCGGGGCAGTGTATGCCGGTGTCGATTACCAAAAGGTGGAAGCCGATTTTAATTCGATTGCCAATCTTTTATTACAAAACGACAGGAAAGGTCTTAACAGCAATATAGGAATAAACGTCGAGTTTTTTTCCTTAGATGTTAATTACAGCGATGAAAAAACCTCTTTGAGTAGTACGATCTACCCCATGCTTCATACCAGGACCCTGAATGCGAATTTATCCTGGTCTCTCAGCAGTCACCTCAGGGTCGGAGCCAACATAGGCACCAATAACCTCGATTATGATGAATCCACCGGGATGCAGTACGGCGGAAGCGATATGGATACCCATAACTACTCGGCAAACTTCGACTACATGTCCGGGGCCAATATGGTAAGCCTAAAATTCGGAAAAACCGAATCCGATACTTTTACTTCGAATATCGATGGGTCCGCGGCCCTGAACTTAGGTTTCGGCGATCAGCTAACACTAAATTCCAGCCTCTCTTACCAGGAGAATACGAACCTGTTAGATGAAAGTATCTCAAAAATATATAATATTTTCCTGTACGCAGAGATATCATTTGTTCCCCAGGTTTTCACCCTATCCATGTCCGGGTCCTTATCGAAAAATAAAAACAGCTTAAATGACGATTCAAGCTACTTTTCGGGTACTGCCGGACTAAATTTTTATATGTCGAAGATATTTAAAAGTAAGATACAGCCGGTTCTCTCTTTTAAAGGTAGATACCGGCGGGTCCAATATGGGGCCGCCCCTATAGAGAAGAACGCCGCTTTCTTTTTACAATTCGATCTCTTAGATTAGGGGGTTATTATGAAAAAAATAATTTTTGTAATTCCATTTTTGTTAGTGTCTATTAATTTATACAGCGCCATTATCGTAAATAGTCAGGGGCCCTATTATGTGGGACAGAAAATCGGTTTTAAATCAAATTGTTTTGATCCGGGCAACACTTTTAGTTCCTGTGTTTGGAATTTCGGGGACGGTACTACTATTTCCTTAGGCCCTAAAGATTTATCCACTTCGGGCCGCCGCTATCATATCTTTCGCAGTCCCGGCACATACCGGGTTAGTTATTCGCGGAGCGGGCCATCATCCCCTCCTAAATGTTTACCGCTTACCGAGTACAAAACTATTACGATATCAGAAAACCGTTCTATCCGCATGCTGCGGCGCAGAGCCCCGGTAGGCCGGGAGATTCGATTCGCCCCGGTTAATTTTAATACCCCGACCGGCATTCGCTGGGATATGGGAGACGGTACTATTTACACACGGGCAAACAGGAAAACCGCCGGGGGGAGGGGTATTATCGCCCACACCTATAAAAAACCCGGGTACTACACTATTAGAGCTTACGACTGGAAAGGCAATCTCAAAACAATTCCCATAACCCTGAATATCAGGTTAGCTGCCCCGGTAATTGACTTTATACCCAAATCCCCACGGGTTGACGAAACTGTCGGATTTTTGGTATCCGGGATCGATTCTAATAGTATAGCCTGGAATTTTGGAGATGGAACGATTGTTAGAGGTAGTGTCAGGGTGAACCATACGTACCGGATGGCCGGCACCTATACAGTCAGCGCCGGTTATATCGATTCGCCCCCCACTGTGAGCACAAATATTACAGTTTTACCGGAAAACCGTTACATAGCAGCGTCTCCATTAGTAGTAAAACCCAATGAGGAGGTAACTGTCACGGCCTACAATTTCCGCGGGAAAACGGTCTGGTGGAATTTTGGAGACGGCGTCCAAAAACCGGGCTTTTACCTGGAGAGACATGCCTATGCTGAACCCGGCACTTATACTATAACAGCCCGGGATGAAGGTGGCAAAAGTGAAAAAAAATTCACTACTAACGTAACAGTAAGAAATATCACAGACCGGGTGAATGTAGAGGTCCTGGAGATACGTTTGGACAACGGCAAAAACTATAAGATCGTGCCCAGGAATTCTAAACACATTCGCGCTATTTTGAAGATGAAGATGAGAGGCACCGGCATTGTTTCCGGGAGATGGGTAGTGGACGGCAGCCCTTTTGAATTTTTCAATGAAGTAGTATACCAGGGCCGGCTAAAAGAGATCTACACCAGGAAAGTACCCGGGCTGCCTACAATCGAACCCGGGCTGCATACTATTACCTTAGAACTTACCCGGCCCGCTCTTACCGAAGATAACATGACTTTTCCCGTGTTGAAATACTTTGTGCTTGCCGGGGAGAATATCGTGGAAATTATCTCGCCCCAGGATGGTTTTGTCGCCAAAGATAAGGATCCCCTCGAATTCTCCTGGAAGGAAGCCAGGGGAGTATCGAGGTACCAGGTTGCTTTTTCAAATTACCTGAATCCCCTCTTTGAAAATGCGCCTTCAATAAACTGGCTCGATGTCACAGCCCGGTTAAAATTCAAACCCGGTGCGAATATATGGAACAAGATAAAAAGAAACCGCTGGACCTACTGGAAAGTCAGGGCCTTAGACATCGATAACAATGTGGTTGCGGAGAGTGGTATCAATGATATAAAGGTTGTTATTGCCGAAGCAAAAGTCGATATAAACAAGGTTACTAACCTAAATGGGGAAGCTGTCGAAATGACCCGGAACAATATAACAAGCAGCGAGGATGATATCCTGGTTCACGGCAGCCTCGAATATATGGGCAGTGCCGAATTTTTAGTGCTGCGGGTTTACGCGGATGAAGAATTGGTAGACCTGCTGCTGTTCCGGGATGTTAAAAAGAATGAAAAAAGGGAATTTGAAACATCGATACCCAATAAGAAGAGGCAAACGAAGATAGTATTCCAGGTACTCAACACATCTTCGCCCGCGGTTATTGTCGGCATCCACGGGATGATTTTGAAAAACAGTAATTAACCCTGCCTCCGGCGGCCCCTGCCGGGG
>JAGLSW010000935.1 GCA_023135565.1 Candidatus Aminicenantota bacterium
GAATCAAAAGCGCTCACCCGCTGTCTCTTGCGGCGGAGCCGCTTATCGCCCCCCCACGCGAGTGGGCTTTGTTATCAAACTGCGGGTTTTGGATTCCCCGGCTTTCGGTGTACTGCCGCGAAGCGGCTTATCGGCTGGGGACGCCGTCCCCCCGCTCAGCGGCTCATAGGCTCCCCACGCAGTGGGAGTTTTTAGCAAATTTTACGAAAAAAACCTATACTATATTGTTTTTTCAAGACTAAGCTTAAGGAAAAGCTCCCGGACGGTTGGAATTTGAAACACGGAAAAATATTATCATTACCGCGCTGTAAGCGCCCGGGAACTAAAAAGTAAAACCTTCTAATACCGCCACATTACCGGGAAATTTCCCGGCCACTTCCCGGCTCTCTTTTTGAAGAACCGGCAGCGGGATTTTATTACCTCCCACGGGCACAATAACGAAAGGTGATGCCGCTGTCGCCAATCCCCCGAGACCGGATTCGCCGGTGGCTATTTTACAAGCGGTTTCGAGAAGAAACATGCCGGTTTCGGCCGCAAAAGTTTTATCTGCAAGTTTTTCCAGGATACCGCGGCTGACGATAAAAGCCAGGCCGTTGGGCATACAATAATCGATATTGAATTGTTCGGGGCCGGCGTAAAAAACCAGGCGGGCTGTATGAACTTTCTGTGGGCGGGTCATCCCGTCCATAGGGATGTGTTTATATGCTGCGCCGAGTTTCCCCGCCAGTTCTTTGGCAAAGGTAATACCCAGGTCATCGCTGTGGGCGAACTGCTGCTGTTCTTCACCGGATAGGAATCCATAAATAATCCCGCAAGCGCCGCAGCCCTCATGAGATGATACAGCGTCTATTTCGCCACCGAGTACCAGTGCGGCAGTATCGAAACCGTCAAGAACAGCTTGCCAACCGGTTTTCCCCTGTCTTTTACCGGCCAGATAAGCCAGCACGATACCTGGCCCGCCGAGGCCGATGGATTTGCCCGGTACGCCATCGTCCATGCAGCCTAAGAGACGAAACTCCGGTTTGACCAGGGTATTTTTTTTCATGTTGAGATAGTCCAGGACAGTATGATTGAGTTTTTGCAGCGGAACATCGAAGATATTTTCTCCTCCGAAACCTTCGTAAGCAGCTTTGAGTTTTTCGTTCATTTTCGTTTATTCCTTTTCTTTTTACCAATACTTCGCGAAAGTTTGCTAAAAAACAAAGACCGCAGCGCGAGTGTTGTCCGCTTTTTGGTCGCTTTGTTTTTTGCCGGCGGTTCGTTTACTTTAGCATAAAATATATAAAAAGTAAAACAACAATTTACCGGGCAGCCGCATCCATCTCTCATACTAAAATCAATTATTGATTTTTGGCTTTATTTGTGATATGCTTTGATCTTGCCCGGCTCGGCCTACATCGGCAGTGCCGGGATAGATAAATAAAAGAGGTGATAAATGAGTACAGAATTTCAATCGATAGTCGGTTCGGTTCAAAAATTACCGCTGGTTGAGCAATTAGAACTAATGCAGGTTATTTCTAAATCTTTGTACCACAATTATCACCACTCTTTACACTCGGTGGATTTCCGGCAAACAAAGACAATTAAACAGTTGCTTAAAGACCGGCGGAAATCCCCTATTGCGGATATTAATGAATTGACTGTCGATTTTTGGCCTGAAGAGGAATCGGTTGATGATTTTATCGATTATACATACCGGCAGCGGCAGGAAGATCGCTTAAGAGATTAATGGATATTGTTTTAGTAGATACCGACATCGTTTCTTTTATATTCAAGGGAGATAACCGGGTTCAGCCTTACACACCATTTCTAAAAGAAAAAATTTTAGCTGTTTCCTTTATGACAGTTGCAGAGCTTTTTCAATGGGCTGCGGTCCGCAACTGGGGTGTAAAGCGTATTAAGCAATTGGAAGATACACTAAATAATTATTTGATGCTTCCCTGCGATATAGAGTTATGCCGGAGATGGGGTAAAGTGCGTGCGAATCGCCGCAAAGCCGGTCATCCGATTTCTCCCCAGGATGCATGGGTTGCTGCAACAGCTTTGCGTTATGAGATACCGATTGCCACCTATAATTTACAGGATTTTAAGAGAGTCGAAGGATTAAAACTAATTCGACCGGATAATTAGCACGGACTTTGTAGCTAATAGAAAAGACTGCATTACCAATTTTAAAGGTAAAAGAATTCCCGGAGAAATACTATTTGTTATAGCCTTTCTCGAGCGCACCTCTAAATCTTTCTTTCATTTCTACGGCTGAGTAAGGAATACGGGGACAGGTCCGGCTAATCTCCTGCGTCACTATGACCTGGATAAAATGTGGCCCCGCCTGCTCCATACTCTCAGAAAACCGGTTTAGAAGACCGGCCTCGGTATCCACACAGCAGGAACTGCGATACCCGGCTGCCAGGGCAACCTTTTCTAAAAAAATTTGCCTGGAAATGGTAGGCTGGTTCCCTGTAGTGCCGTAAACCCGGTTATCCAATACCACGTGGATGAAGTTCCCTGGTTTCAAAGCCCCGGCCAATGTTAGGTTACCTAACCCCATCAGCACGTTCCCATCGCCGTCTAAGATAATCACTTTTTTTTCGGGTCGGTTGACCGCAATGCCCAGTCCCACGGACGCAGGCAGCCCCATGGAACCTAACAGGTAGAAATTCTCCGGCCTGTCTTTGCAAAAAAAAGATTCCCGGCTGATAGCCCCATTAGCATGGACGATTAACTCATCCCCGGTCAGGTTATCTATAATCGTTTTAATAGCAATCAGCCTACTCATCTTCATTGCAGCGCCCCTTTGTTGAAAAGTAGGAAATAAGGCAGTTCCTCTTTGAGCAGGTACTGCTCGATCTCCCGCAGCCGGGCAGTGAATTCCTTTGCATCCCCGGTAAAAATGGAGTACTTTATTTTGAAGCTTTTTAAGAGTTCTTCGGTGTGTTGGCCCATAATCAGGTGTTCTTCCATACCCTGGTCCTGCGGCCCCCGGTAACTGACCAACGCCAACATGGGTATGCGGTAGATCATAGGCAGGGAAGCAAAAGCTTCTAAGCAGTAACCTAACCCGGAGTTCTGCATATAAACCAGCGGCATTTTGCCCGTTAGGTAGGCGCCGCTGCATAGGCCCACGGCGATATCTTCTCTCACCGCCGCGATGTGGAAAGAGGAATCTTTCCCGGCCAGCAGGTCGCACAAGGGCGTAAAATATGAACAGGGCACGCCGCTAAAAAAATCAAACCCTTCTTTTTCTAATAAATGTAAAAAATCCGCTGCTTGCATAGGATATTATAACACAATATTTAGTTCCCGGTAAACCGGAGAAAACGTAACTATCCAGTTTTGGAAAAAACTAAAACAGACTTGCCTTCGGCGACCCTGC
>JAGLSW010000936.1 GCA_023135565.1 Candidatus Aminicenantota bacterium
ATCGCCTCCCCGTGCGCACGGGGCTGCCGGGCTTAGTTACCGTACTTCTCAATGATCTCCTGTTTACTCTTGCCCAATATGTCGTACTTTTTACCCACTTCGATGAATGCAGCTAAAGCTTTCTCTAAATGAGACATCTCATGGGCAGCGGACAACTGCGTACGAATCCGCGCCTGACCTTTGGGAACCACAGGAAAAAAGAAACCGATGGCATAAATGCCCCTCTCATAAAGATCGTTGGCAAAATCCTGGGACAATTTGGCATTAAATAGCATCACCGGCACAATGGGAGTTTCCCCGTCTTTGAGAACAAAACCGGCTTCAGTCAAGCCTTTACGCCAGAATTCGGTGTTCTTTTCCAATTTGTCCCGCCTCCCGGTGTTCTTAGAAATCAGGTTGAGCACGGCCAGGGCCCCTTCCACCACCACAGGGGCAATGGTATTAGAGAATAGATAAGGCCTGGCTTTCTGCCGGCACATCTCTACGATCTCTTTTCTACCGGAAACGCAGCCGCCGGAAGCACCGCCTAAAGCTTTGCCCAGGGTGGTGGTAAAAACGTCGATTTTGCCCATCACACCACAGTGTTCGTGGGTTCCCCTGCCGGTTTTACCGATGAAGCCGGAAGCATGGGAATCGTCTACAAAAACCAGGGCGTCATATTTGTCCGCCAGTGCTACGATTTTATCTAATTTTGCCAGGTCGCCGTCCATGGAGAAATTGCCGTCCGTAATGATCATCCGCAAACGTTTGTCCCGGTGCAACTTTAATTTTTTCTCTAAATGGTCCATGTTGGAGTGTTTGTAGGTGTCCTGCTGGGCTTTGGCCAAACGCATACCGTCCACTATAGAAGCATGAACCAGGCGGTCAGCTATCATGACATCTTCTTCATTTAATACTGCTTCGAAAACACCGCAGTTGGCATCCATGCAGGAAGGAAAAAGGATAGTGTCTTCAGTGCCTAAGAATTCCGTTAATTTTTCTTCCAATTGTTTATGGATGTCCTGGGTGCCGCAGATAAAACGCACCGACGACATGCCGTAACCCCTGTGATCCAGTCCTTTCCTGGCGGCTTCCACTACATCGGGATGAGAGGAGAGACCCAAATAATTGTTGGCGCACATGTTGATAACTTTTTTCTCCTCCGCACCCATAGGGAAAACCACTTCGATTTCCGAATCCTGGGGAGCACAGATGATACGCTCCTCTTTAAAAAGTCCGGCGTCTCTAATATTATCTAATTCCTGTTCCAGGATTTCTCGATTCTTATCGCTGAATGCCATGGCTGCCTCCTCTACTCTACGTCAAACTCTTTAAGTAGTTTAACTATATTATTAACCGAATCGAACGCTTCGGGCGAAGCTTTGCCATCGGGAATCCGGATGTTATACTCAGTTTCCAGGAAGCGCTTGAGGGAAACCATGGAAAAGGAATCGACAATACCACCGGTAATCAGCTTCGAATCATAGGTAATTTCCATATCATCGTCTTCTTCTAAATATTCTTCTTGTACATACTCTAAAATAACATCTTTAATTTCAGGCATCTTGTTCTCCTTCTTTAGTTTAATTAGTAGCGCTCATTATACCATGATTATAGCAAAAATTACAAATTACAAAACCCGTGGCGCGGGCGCCTAACCAGATTATAGACTTGCCTTCGGCGACCCTGCCGGGGGCCAAACTTTTGAAAAAGTTTGATCAAAACTTCTGCTTAAAAAAGCGAGAAACGCTCCCCCACGTGGTGGGGCTACTCGTCTTCTAAAGTCGAGGTGTCGCCGATCTCTTCGCCCCACTCCTTTGCTCGCAGCAGCCGCCTCATGATTTTCCCGCTGCGGGTCTTGGGCAGCTTATCGAGAAATTCGATCTCCTGGGGCATGGCTAAAGGAGATAACTTTTTGCGGATGTGATTCATAATCTTGAGTTCCAACCCGGCGGAAGGTTCATACCCGGGTTTCAAGGCAATAAAGGCTTTTACCACTTCCATATTGACCGGGTCGGGTTTGCCCACTACCGCCGATTCAGCCACTGCTTCGTGTTCTAAAAGAGCAGATTCGATCTCGAAGGGACCCACTAAGTGACCGCCGGTATTGATCACATCGTCGTCCCTGCCTACAAACCAGAAATAGCCGTCTTCGTCTATACTGGCCCGGTCTCCACATATGTACCAACCGTTTTTGAATTTGCTGTTGTATACCTCTTCATTATTCCAGTATTCCCTGAACATGGAGGGCCAGCCGGGCTTGATGGCAATCAAACCCACTACACCGGCCTCTTGTTTGGGTTCATAGGTTTCCAGGTCCAGCACCGCGGCGCTGATACCGGGAAAAGGCTTCCCCATCGAACCGGGTTTGCTCTTCATGCCCGGGTAATTGGAAATCATAATAGAACCGGTTTCGGTCTGCCAGAAAGTATCGTGAAAGGTCAACCCATAAGCTTCCGTAGACCAGAGCACTGCTTCCGCATTCAACGGTTCCCCTACGGAACAGAGGTGGCGCAAAGTAGAAAGGTTGTGCTGCTGCACCAGTTCTTTGCCCTCTCGCATCAATGAGCGGATGGCTGTGGGAGCGGAATACCAGGCTGTGACTCCGTGATCTTCGATAAATTTGTACCAACCGGCGGCTCTAAAACCGGCGTCCAACACACACTGGGTGACACCATTGGCCCAGGGGCCGATAATGCCGTAAGAGGTGCCGGTTACCCAACCGGGATCAGCCGTACACCAGTAAATATCTTCTTCGGTTAAGTCCAGCACATATTTGGCCGTAATATATTGAGAAATCAATGAATAGTGCACATGTAAGGCGCCTTTGGGTTTACCGGTGGTGCCGGAAGTGTAATGGAGCACAGAGGGGGTCTCGGCATATGTGGGATAAATTTCAAAATCCTCCACCGCTTCCGCTTTCTCCATGGAAAAAGCGCATTCCCTTTCCCGCAACGGCTTCCTGCCGTCGTGGTCAACCACGATAATGTGCTCGAGATGGGGCAGATCAGCGATTATTTTCCTGATTTTTCCAACGTGCTTCTTCTGGGTGAAAATAGCCTTTGTACCAGCATCTTCAAGGCGGGTAAAAAGCGATTCCGCTCCGAAGGCGGAAAAAAGCGGCTGACAAATTCCCCCCATCTTTAAAATTCCCAAAAAACTAAAATATAGCTCCGGGATTTTATCCATAAAGAGACAAATAGGGGCTCCCGGGTTAATTTTTTTATCTTTCAGGTATTGGGCGATGGTATCGGTTAATACACGCATGCGGTCGAAAGTATATGTTTTTACTTCACCGCTGTGTCCTTGCCAGATCAGGGCCGGTTTATCACCTTTTCCCATCTTACATACCCGGTCGGTGCAGTATTCGCCTATGTTGATTACATCACCTTTCTTGTATTCCAGTTCTTTTTCAGATATTTCCCAACTGAAATCTTTAACTCTTTCTTCATAACTACCGATATTACTCATTTATATTTTGCCTCCTTGGTTCCAGGTCTAAGGGACACCGTCCCTATGCCATTACATGGCGGTAATAAACAACATGTTTTACATATTTCGAGTTGCCACCGTCAGGTGGTTTTTTTTCAAACTTAGTCTTGATAAAACATTATTCAATAATACGCTGTAATTGACGATGGGAACTTAGACTTTATAAAATAGATTGTTCATTACCGCCATGGAATGACTAAACGTATATATAGACCAAAAAGGATAAAATGTCAAGAGGAACGCAAGCTTAGAACTGGATATTTTTGTCCTCAAGCCCCATTTCCCGGTACCTGAAATTTACGTATTCCTCGATTCTGCGGACGAAAGAAGCAGGAATTTTTGTAAACTCACAGCCAAAAGCAACCCGGATATTAACATCATGGTCCAGGATATATTTTACCTCGGCTTCAACGGAATCGATGCGGCCTAAGGGTTCGGGAGCCTCGAATCCCTTCAAAGTAAAACGATCCCCTTCTTTTATTCCCGATACCTTTTGCCTGGCGCCTACAAAACTCAACCCTCCGGCGCTTATGCTGAGAATGATAACCTGTACCGGGCCGCCATTTTTATGAGGTTCGACAGACGCGGTTATATTATCCTCTAATGTAAAAAAAGCCCGCTTATTCTCTCTTTTTTCTTTCATTTTCGTGCTCATTTCTATTTCCTGTTTAAATTAAAAATTTATTATATTTGACTGGAAAAATAATGTCAACCATTAAATACGTATTTCGTTCGCTGTTCTTAAAATTTCTAAACAAACATGGTATAATATGAAGTCGAAGGAGGCAAAATGAACTTAAAACCTTATTTTGAGAAAGCGCTGCCATATGAAGAGTATATCTCCCTGCTGGGAGAAAACCTGGAACTGTATCAACATCACTACAAAAAATTTACGATACCTGGAGCGCAGGAAGAAAAAATCAGGAAATATAAATCTTTAAAAATTCTCGTGTTGGCGGAACCCTGGTGCGGCGACTGTACTGCTATTTTGCCCATTGTCGGTAAAATAGCGGAAACTATCGGCGCCTGGTCTGTAAAGGTTCTCCTGAGAGATAAAAATTTAGATTTAATGGAACAGTTTCTAACCCGGGGCGGTTTGGCAATCCCTATTCTTCTGTTCCTAACTGAGGATTATTCACTACTTTCCAGGTGGGGGCCCAGGCCGGAAGTGGTCCAACAAATTTTCGAAGATCACAGGTCGCAAATCCAGGATGGTAAGATCGAGAAATCCGCAGTTATAAAAAAGATAAGAAATTTTTACGCCCGCGATCGGGGCCAGGCGATAATGAAAGATATCCTCAACACCCTAAAAAAACATATGTAATTCAAACTGCTGCCGGGCCGTGGGGATTTTGACATCAAAATCATGGAATAGAAAAGAATACAAACCGGGAATCGAACATTTTTCGCTTTCCATGGCAGTATACCCCGATCTCCAAATTTTCAACGTTATCCTTATAATAATGTGGAAAACTGCCATTAAATATCATCGAAGCCTTAACAGCAGTCATTTTCCTTACTTTGCACACTTTTCATTAACGCAAACCGCCTATATATCATCATATCTTCTAACAACGCCAGTACATAGGCAGCGCCGCTTTTTATGTTGTTTATCCCCTATATAATAAAAGAAAATGCCTCTCCGGATCTTAGAGGCGCTAAAAACGACCGGTTTTTATGCCGCTGCACGACGGTAAAAAGCAGCATGTCTTATATATTTCAAGTTCCCATCCTTGACCGGCTTTTTTTTTAGCATTCCTTGAAAAAAGATTTATAATATGAGAAAATGTCTTTTAGTACCAGGAGGCGCTGTGAAAAGATCGATTTTTATTTTATTTATTTTTATTTCGGTTCTCGTTTTTAAACCTCTTCACCTGCCGGCGGCAACCGGTGCCGGTCTCACCCTGACCACTGCCGAAAGCTCTAACTATACCGGGACAACACTTTACGAAGATGTTATTGATTTTTTATTCTACATGCAGGAAAAAGCGGACATCATCAAGATTTTAAATCTCACCACTTCCACGGAAGGGAGGAAAATTCCTTTAGTGGTTTTGAGTGCGGAAGGAATTAAGAGCGCCGCAGAATTAAGATTAGTACAGGAACCGGTAGTTCTTATTAACGCCAACATTCACGCCGGGGAAATAGAAGGTAAGGAAGCCGCATTAATGTTGATTAGAGAATTTGCCCAACATAAATTGGATCATCTCCTACAAAACCAGGTGATATTGATCCTCCCCATCTTCAACCCCGACGGCAACGAAAAGTTGGGCAAAAACAGGAGGGACAATGGCCCGGAGCTTGCCGGTATTAGAGCCAACGGCCAGAATCTCGACCTGAACCGCGATTTTTTGAAACTCGAATCACCTGAAGTAAAGGCGTTAGTGAAATTATTTAACGAATGGGACCCGGTTCTTTTCGTAGATTTACATACCACCAACGGCTCTTATCACCGCGAGCCTGTAACCTATATGACTTTGAACAATCCCAATACCTCCGGGGTGCTGCAAGATTACATGTGGCAAAAATTCTTTCCCGCGGCAGCTAAAATCCTGGCGGAGAAGTACGGTTACGACAGCTTACCCTACGGCAATTTCGTAGACCGGGCCGAACCGGGAAAAGGGTGGCGCAACCATGCCTTCGAAGCCAGGTACGGCACCAACTATGCCGGGCTGCGCAATATGTTTACTATACTCGATGAAAACTATTCCCACGCCGATTTTAAAACCAGGGTACTGGCCTGTTTAGGGTTTGTCAAGTCCATTCTCCATTATACGAAGGACCATATAAAAGAGATGCGCCAAATCCAGCGGGAAGTCAATCTAAAAACCAAAAGAAATTATCACCGGGATAAATTCGCCTTAGAACACAAAACCGAAAAACTAAAACAGGTAACTATTAAGAGCTATGTTTTCAAAAAAGAGAAGATAAAACCCGAAGACCGGAAAAAATTCCCGCCCTGGTATGGAGAATACTATGTAACGCCTACGAAAACCCACCGGGACTATACGGTGCCTTATTTTACGAAAGCAGTCCCTACGCGGAGTATAGAGCTTCCTATGGCTTATATTATATCTCCTCATCAACCCAAAATCGTAAAAAAACTAAAAAATCACGGCATCGTGGTTGAAAAAGTCAGGAAAGAGGTAAAGGCCGGGGTTGAGAAATTTGTCATCGAAAACTTGCAGTTGGCCAAACGGGTTTACCAGGGTCATGTTTTTGTCACCATAAAAGGCCATTATGTAGAAGAAGAAGTTGTTATTCTTAAAGGTTCTTATTATGTATCTATGCGGCAGCCTTTAGCCCGGGTTATTGCCACCTTGTTGGAACCGGAATGTACCGACAGCCTGGCGGCCTGGGGATATTTCAACCGGCAGATAGTCAGGCAGTGGAGCAGCCGGTTCGGTTTTTACCCGGTGTTCCGGCTTCATAAAGCTATTCCCATCGAGTTATACCAGGAATAATCCCGGCATTTATAACTGCATTTCCGACTGCATTTATAACTGCATTTATAACTGCATTTCGTTCAATTTTTTTTGCTGTCTAAAACAGGCGAAAAGCCCTCCCAGTAAGCATTTCCAGGTTTTTTTATAACTGCATTTCTGACTGCATTTTTGAACGGCTTAAGAGGATGAATCCTCGACTTCTCTTAGAATTATCCAATGCCCGATCTTATTGGAACCGATACGTTCAATAACAAAATTTTCTTTAAGTTTCTGCAAATATCTAAAGACCGTTGTTTTGTCTTTACGCAGCGCCTTTGCCAGTTCCTCGTAGGTAATATATCGGTTTTGTCTTATTTTGTCGATGATTTTTTTTCCTGTCCCGGACAATCTTACAGGCTCATCCAGGTCGATTCCCGCTCTTTTTGCCACCAAACTCTCGCGGGCTTCATAGCGATTCTCCCTGGATTCTAAGGGGAATATCATTTTAAAATAGTAACCCGGTACATTGTTTATGATCTCCGGCTCTACATACCCGGCGAACCTCCAATTCTTAAATATCTTCAACATGCCTCCGCCCGCCACTTCGGCCCAGCCTATGAGCCTGAAAATCTTTGCTATAACCGGGTTTCGAGGTACGGTCACATCGTCTTCGATAATTTCTTCCACGGTTTTGGGCGATGAACCGGGATTGAACATATCTATCCTGTCGCGATAAATCCTTATACTGGACTGGCCGTTTTCAAAATAGTCCCGGTGGATTAACATATTGACCAGCGCTTCTCTTATGGAAATGACGGCCGGCACTTCCTCGGTGCGGGTGATATTGTCCACCGAAAGAGCAAAAGGGATTTCGATTTTATTTTTCATGTACTGGATGGCTTCTAAATAAGTTTTTATCAGGTTTGTTTCATATATTTGCCTGTCGTTCCAGCGTACTTTTTCAGCCACTACATCGTCCCTGGGAACAAGGTAAATATCAAGTTCGTAGGCCGGGAACCGCTCCCTGATGCTGTCTTCTTTGCCGAAAAGCAGCAGACCCGCCATGGTGAGTTCCGCTTTATTATCTCTTTCCCGGTTTATCTTGAGGCAGCCTAATTTTTTCAAAAAACTTTCATCAGCCATAGGAATAAAGAGACTTTCCGGGTTTCTAAAGCTGAGATATTTTTTGTAAACCGTGATGCTTTCGCTGTCTACATCATTAATATTAAAACCATCGAGGATCATGGAATCGGAAGAGAACTCGGAAGCTTCCCTGAGCATGCGGTTGATTTCTTCTTTGCTGCATTTGTGGTCTCCGTTGCCTCGCCTGATATATGTGCTGCGGATATCTCCACCGTAATAAATCGGTTTACAACTCCGGGGCATGGCATTGATTTTAAAAAGAAGTACTTTTTTCCCCTCAAAATCGAAAATATGTCCTCTCGAGGAGAGCTGGATATTAAATTTTTCACCTCTCAGGGTGCTGATAAAGTCGTTCTGGACTTTCTCGATATTTTTGACGCCGGAAACTGTTAACTGTCCGTCTTCCTGTTCCATTATTCCCAGTACGATATGTCCACCTTCCGTATTGGCGAAGGCGCCGACTGTTTTCCATATATCTTTAGGAACGCTATTTTTGGCTTCTTTTGCTTCGAAGTCCTCCCATTCCCGGCAGTTCAGTCTTTCTTTAAGCGCCTTTTTATTCATTTTTCACATACCATACAAATATAACCGGGTTAATTATACATGATTTAGATACATTTGTCTATCCCAAACAGGTATTAAATTCAAGGGGGCGGCCCCCCAACCTATGAGCCGCTTCGCGGGGGTGTGCCAAAAGCCGGGAATCTGTTGTTTGAAACAAATTGCAAACACTTGTGCCCCATTTCCAACGTATTGAAATTTGCCCAAACGTTACACTTAACAAAAGTTTTGATCAAACTTTTTCAAAAGTTTGGCCCCCGGCAGGGCCGCCGGAGGCAAAATGTTGTGAAAAATTCGGGCTCAGGCTAAATCAAAATCGTTTTAATTACATAAGCAGCAATTAGGGCAGCGCCGATGCTCAACACCGTGGACAACAAAACCACCTTCTTGCCGAACTCTTTCCACATCACCACAAAGGTAGCAAAACAAGGAAAATAAAGGGTCACAAATACCAGGAAAACAATAATTTGCTCCGGGGACAGCGGCAGTTCCGCGATAGACTCGACGCCCATGGCGTTTTTGGCCATCACGATAATCAATTCCTTCCTGAAAAATCCGAAAACCAACGTAGAACCTAAGGCCTCAGGCAGTCCCAACACACCGCTCAACAGCGGGGCAAATATTTTATTCACACTGTCGTTAATTTTTAAGTATTCGAGCCAGCCCATCACCATGCTGCCTATCACTAAAAAAGGCAGCGCAAAACCTAAAAAATCTTTCACTTTCATCCAGGATTTACTAAAAGAGACCCGCAGCGAAGGTACTTTCAGGTCGGGTATCTCCAATATCAACCCGGTGGGTTTGCCCATAAAAACAGACAGCAGTTTCCCGGTTACCGCCACCACAAGGGCCACAAAAAGATAAATGAACAGCGCCCACAGCGGACCGGTAAAGGCAATGGCCAGCGCAAAAATAACCGTAGTGCGGGCGGAACAGGGAATAAAAGGGATGAGCAGCGCGGTTAACATGCGGTCGCGCTTGTTCTCGATAATCCGGGTGCCGTACAAAGCGGGCACGGAACAACCGAAACCCAGGATAAAAGGAGCCACTGATTTGCCATGCAAGCCCATTTTATGCATAATCCCGTCCATCAAAAAAGCGATGCGCGCTAAGTACCCGGTATCTTCGAAAATCGAAGTCAAAAAAATGAGCGGCAGAAAATAGGGCAGCACAATGCCGATGGCTCCGGAGATACCTTGAAATACCCCATCCACTGTAAACCACCAGAAAGGAGAAGTTCTTAATCCTTCGTATAAAGGGGGAATCTTTCCTAAAGGGATATTAATGATTTCACTCAATAAATTGCCGGTAAAATAAATGACGATAAAAAAGATGAAAAAGAAAAACAAAAGCGGGAAATAACCGAAAATCGGGTGCAGGAAAAATCTATCCAACTTCTCCCGGAACGGCACTTCTTTCCTATCTATAAAATGGGAAATATCTTCCGCTAATTTCATGGAAATATGGTGCCGTTCATAAGAAATGGTCTCATAACTGTCTTTGCTGTGTTGTTCGGTTAGCTCGTTCCCGGCTGCCTCCACTTCTTTCGCTATTAATGTTAACATCTCTGCCGGCACCAAAGCCGGATTCTCGATTGCTTTGATGGCATAGAAGCGGGTGGAACCGCTGTCTTTTATTTTTTTTTTTTGACCTGTTAGGTCTGCTTCCAACCGGGCCACGATTTTTTCCACGTGGGCAGTATACTCGATCCTGACCGGGGTTATCCCTGCGCCGGTAATCGTGTCGCAGCATTTCTCTATGAGGTTTTTCACTCCTTTACCATAAAGCGCCGAAGTGGTAACTACCGGCACATTTAATATTTTCTCTAATTTACGGGGATAGATTTTCAAACCTTTCCTGTCCGCTTCATCCCACATATTGAGGGCAATCACCATGGGGATACCGAACTCCAGCAATTCCACCGTTAATTCTAAACTGCGCGCCAGCAGCGACGCATCCACCACGTTTATGATTAAATCCACTTCCTGGTGGAGCAAATAGTCTAAAGTAACCCGCTCCGCTTCATCACCGGCATTCAGCGAGTAAATCCCGGGCAGGTCGACGATATGGAAACTCCTGCCCCTGACAGCGATAACGCTTTCAGTGAACTCCACCGAAGTGCCGGAGAAATTCGACGAAGCAGCCTTTATATCGGAAAGTACGTTAAAAACAGTACTTTTCCCGGCATTGGGCTGCCCTACCAGGACGATTTTAGGCGCTTTCATATCCCACCAAAATTTTTTGGGCCAATCTTCTACCGACGGCTATTTTCGATGAGTTCAGGGTGACATTTTGCAGTAAAACCGGGCCCCAGGCGGAGCTGTTGAATTTGACCAGTTTATCTTCTATATGAACGCCCATGGCAATCAACCTTTTCCTGGCCAAAAGCCCGGCATTTATTTCTAAAACTGCTAATTCGACATTAGCAGGCGCTTCTACTAAATTTATTTGTTTCATAATCTATTCTTCCAAAAATCAAATTTCGATAAATCCCCTTATGATAAAGAAATCCGCTGGATAAGTCAAGGAAAATTTTGAGAAATACCGACTTTTGGCTAATTGCAGTCGGATAAACCGAATTTATCACATATATTGCCTCCGGGGGCCAACTTTTTGAAAAAAGTTGGACAAAAACTTCTGTTTAACACCCTGTGAAAGTTTGCTAAAAAAACAAAGCACCCAGCAGGTGCGCCCTCTGAGAAATTTAGTTCCCAGAGCCGCCGTCAGTTGTTTCCCCCGCCCCCTTTTTTGTCTAAGGCGGCTTCAAACAGATCGCCAAGGCTGCCGCCGGTTTTCTTCTTGTTATCGCTGAACCGCTCTATCATCTTTTTGCCCATGCGCCCTTCCATTTTTCCCCTGCCCCGGCCTTTTCCCCTGCCTCTTTCGGAACTCCAATACTCATGGGACTCATCTTTGTCGGACTGCCTGTGCCCGCAGGTGCGGTCGGAACATATCAACATATTGCCTTTCTGACCTTTGACCATCAACATAAAATTGTTACACATGGGGCATTTGGTTTTGGTGATGTTTTCCGCCTTGTAAACAGATGTGTCGGTCTTGACACTGTCTACCAGCTCCTTCGCATTGCGGCGGATATCCGCGATGAAATTTTTATCGCTCTCCTGGCCGCGGGCGATCCTGGACAGCCGCCGTTCCCACTGGGCGGTCAATTCCGGGGATTTCAAAGCAGGTGGAACTAAATCGATCAACTGCCGTCCTTTAGAAGTAGGCAGCAGCTCCCGTCCGCTCCTCTCTATATAAAAATTGTAGAGCAGTTTTTCGATGATTTCCGCCCGGGTGGCCGGTGTGCCCAACCCGCCCTGCTTGATGGACTCGCGCAGTGCCTCATCTTCGATAAACTTGCCCGGGCTCTCCATGGCTGTCAGCAGGGTGGCTTCATTGTAGCGCGGCGGCGGCTGGGTTTTGCCGTTTTTTATTTTACAACTTTTAACCTGTTTCTTTTCGCCCTTTTTCTGCTGTTTTAAGGTTTGTTCCGGCAGCAGGGCTTCTTCGCCGGCGCCGGCCCCTATCTCCGGCCTGACTGTGACAGCCCGCCAGCCCATCTCTTTTACCGCTTTGCCTTGAGAAACGAACTTCTCCCCGTTGACAGAGGTGACTATGGTGATGCGGTCATAGCGGTAGAGAGGATAAAGAACGGCAATAAACCGTTTGGCGATCAGGTCATAGAGCTTCTTCTCATCTATATCTAAGGCAGTCAGGTTGAGCGCCTGCTCCGTGGGTATAATGGCGTGGTGATCGGTTACCCGGCTGTCGTTAACGAAACTTTTTCCCGGCGTCGGTTTCTTTTCCAGCAGGGGTTTGACTAAGGCGGCATAGGAACCGGCGGCCATGCTCTTCAGCCGCTGCGGCAGGGTGGGTACTATATCGTGGGTAATATAACGGGAATCGGTGCGCGGGTAAGTGACCAGCTTGTGCCTTTCGTAAAGTCCCTGCAAAACAGAAAGCGTCTTTTGGGCGGAAAAACCGTAACGCCGGTTGGCGTCTCTCTGCAGTTCGGTGAGATCATAAGCCAGGGGCGGGTGTTCCTTTTTTTCCTTGACTGTTAGGCTGATTATTTCGCCGCTTTGGCCTTTCACTTTTTCTTCGATGCGCCGGGCTTTCTGCTGATCGAAGAGCCTGAAATTGCCTTTGTCGCTGCGCCACATGCCCGAATAGTCGCCGAAATCGGCGCTTAATGTCCAGAAATTCACCGGTTTGAAGTTTTTGATCTCTTTTTCCCGTTCGATAATCATGGCCAGGGTGGGTGTTTGCACCCGGCCCGCAGTCAGTTGGGCGTCGAATTTGCAGGTCAGGGCGCGGGTCACATTCAACCCGATGAGCCAGTCTGCTTCCGCCCGGCATACGGCGGCATTGAATAAATTAATGTAGTCATTGCCCGGTTTGAGGTTGGCAAAACCCTGCAAGAGGGCCTGGTCGGTCTGGGAAGAGACCCACAGTCTTTTAACCGGTTTTCGCCAACCGGCCAGTTTCATGATCCAGCGGGCCACTAATTCGCCTTCCCTTCCGGCATCGGTAGCGATGATTAAATCGGAGATATCGTTCCGTTTCATCAAGAAAGTCACCTGGCGGAACTGGTGGGACGTTTTTCCTATTACTTTCAGTTTCAGTTTTTCCGGCATCATCGGCAGGTATTCCATGAGCCACTGCTTATATCTTTGATCGTAGTCTCCCGGTTCGGCCAGGGTGACTAAGTGGCCTAAAGCCCAGGTGACCACGTATTTACTGCCTTCGAAAAATCCTTTGGCTTTTTTATTGCATTTCAGGACGCGGGCCAGTTCCCGGCCTACGCTGGGTTTTTCCGCTAAAACGATAGTTTTCATTTCTCACTTCCATATTCGAGTTCCCACCGCCAGGTGGCTTTTTTTTCGAGCTTAGTCTTGAAAAAAACACTGTATACTATTTCTACCATAATTTAAAAATCTTTCTCTTCATCATATTCGATGATATAGGTGCCGACAGCTACACCGTCCAACTCTTCTTTGTTGTCTTTTACCTCCGGGGACTTGACGTCATTGGGCAGAAAAACAAGATAAATGCCCGTCAAAACCCCGATACTGCGACAATAATAAGCCAACTGCTTTTTGCCTTTCCTGAATTGAAAATTATTGCGGTATATTTTTGCTTCAAACACGTACTCTTTGTTGTTATAGTTGATGATCAGGTCGCTGATTCCCAACCCGGTATGAGGTTCTAAATAACTTTTGCCCCCGATCTCGGCCAGGAAATTATTGATATAAGTATCGAAACTGTACATCAGGGCCGCTTCTTTGATCTGTAAGTACGCGCCGGTGTCTTTGTCTTTTTCGCGGAAATAGCGGAAACTCCTTCTTTTGACATAATCTTTATAGTTCTCGATGAGGCGGTCGAAATTAATATCCCCATTCTCAAAAAAGAGCTCGTCTAAGTCGATGCGCCTGAAAAAGAAATCGCTCTCCCCGTTGGAATAAGGATAAAAGGCGCTTAACAATTTTTTCTTGTAAAGCGGCACCCAGAATTCCACGAAGCCGCCGCTTCCTTTTTTCAGCAAACCGTGGATATGAAGAAATTTTATGGACTCTCTTTCGATATCGAATTTTATCTTTTCTCTTTTGAACAGCAATCTTTCGATAAATTGCCGGTAGAGCCTGGCTTTGTTGACGATATTGCCGATGTTTTTATCTATGGCTTCGGTGAGGAACCAATCTTCTATGTTTAAATAGTGGTCGTAGTCTATTAGTTCTTTGTCCTCGAACCGTTCCACCAACTTGTAGGCAAAGGCATTTACTAAACCGGGTTGATTGGCGGTGATATAGGATATTTTTTTTTTTACTTCCGGGGTGAAAAATTGGCCTGTTTCCGCTTCGTGTTGGCCTAAGAGTGCGAAAGTTTCCTCTTTAGTAAAATAGGGAACCGGCAGGTTATCGGCTATATTGAAGGGGCTGGCATTGTCCTGGACTACGCCTAAGATATTGCTGACTCCTACCAGGATAACCGATTTAAGGGCATGGTCTTCGCGGGAATGGTAGAGGTTCCTGATAGTATGGAGAAATTGACCGAAAAGTTCGGGATTTAATCCTTCGATTTCGTCGATAATCAGAACACACTGCCTGTCTTTTATTTTAGCGATATCGTTATGCAAATCCCCAAGATTGCCGCTTTTCAATTCGATACCCCAATTTTCTTTTATTTTTCTAAAAAGGTAACTAAAAAGAGCCGACAAAGGGGCAGTACTGTAGTTTTCCAGGTTTATATGCGTGACCTTGAAGTTTTTTTTTATCAATTCTTTGGCCAGCAGCCTGAAATAGGTGGATTTCCCGGTCTGGCGCGGCGCCCAGATGGTGAAATACCTGCTGTTGTTTACCAGGGCGATCCCTTTTTCGATTAATTTTTCTCTTTTCAGGGTGTAGTGTTCCGCGGGTATATTGGGGCCGGAAGTATTAAAATAACGTTTTGCTTTTTTTATCATGGGGATTAATTATAGTACCAAAGTTTTTTTTTTGCAAGTGGTGCGGCCCCGTGGCACGGGGCTGCGAAGTAGCTCATAGGGTGCCCGCGCCGCGGGCTTGCCTCCGGCGGCCCCTGCC
>JAGLSW010000937.1 GCA_023135565.1 Candidatus Aminicenantota bacterium
TGAACTCAGCCGGTGAAACGCTGCGGGAGACCACGCGGCTGAACGACCCGCTTGGGCGAATGACGCAGTATGTGGTAAAAGTGCCCGGAGCCGCCGATGAAGTGTACGATTATGCTTATGCAGACAGCGGAAAAACCGTGACTGTGACAGATTCTTTGCTGCGCGCCTGGACGGTGAAGAAAAACGAAAACGGGCAGGTTTATGAAGAGTCTGATCCTGCCGGAAACAAGATCGAGTATTTTTATTTAGATGGCCGCGGCAACATGACGAAAAAGATCGAGACCGTGAAAGGCGCCGACGCCACACCGCAGACTATCACCACCCTGTACCGGTACAATGATTTTAGTAAAATCGAAGAGATCACGGAGAATGCGGGCACTGCTGCCGAAGCTGTCACTGTTTTTGTTTATGATGCCCGGGGCAACCTTTCCGGTTCTAAGGACGCCGAAGGAAATACCATCTCGCACGGCTATGATACCCTGGGCCGCAAATTATGGACTACACGGCATTTTAAGGACGGCACGGATATTAAGACTGAGTTTTCATATTATGCTAATGACCTGTTAAAGACAGTCACCGACGCCCATGGTAATATTACTTCTTATGAGTATGATGACCAAAGATGATACCGGGTACGGTGAGTGCAAACGTGCAAATTTTACCTTCCTTAATAAAAAACCATACTCACTGTAGTTCATGTTGCTTTCTTTCTTCATCTCTTCCTCACGTTCCTATACATACTTCTAAGTGAAACTAACTGTATGTCTCCAAATATCTCAAACTTACTAATCTCCTTATATGTTAAACCTGCTTTGTCTTTTAACATTACAAGTAAATCACCTCGCCGATGCTTTCCCGGATGAGTAGTAACATTTATTTCATCAATCTTTAAACCTTCCTGTTTTTCAAATTCCCAGATCACTTTCTCAACCGACTCAAAATACCGGTCATCAACCCGCTGCGAACCATCGCTTTGATCAGTTGGTCTATTTCTCCGGTCATATCGAATTATCGCCGATTTGAAAAAATCCTCACTACCTAAAATATCTCCATACCTTGTTGACCTGACCGGGAGTCCATTTATTCTACTTTCATAAAGAGAAGCCCGGAACTCATCCTTGCTGCCAAATAATTCATTTACAAATTCAGCTTCTATAATATCATCACTACAGTTTGAAAAATAGGATTTTACACTGGACCATAAATACTCCGCAGCATCCTGGACAATACCGGCCCGTACCGGATTCTGTAGGAGATATAAAATTGATTGAACCAAGTAGGAATCTCTGTCTATCAGCGTAGATTTGAACCTTCCTTGAAATACATAACCGGTTCCACCCTCGATCTTCCGGTAATACATAGCATATAGTCCATTTAATCTCTTCATGAACTCCGACATTTTTCCGCTGGAGTTCTCAAGTATAAGGTGATAATGATTATCCATGACACAATAAGCCAATATCTTAACTTTTAGTTTTTTCGACGTTTCTGCCAGGGTGTCGAGAAATAAGCTCTTGTATTGGTTGCCATGAAATATGTCTAAACCATTGATGCCTCTATTCATGCCGTGATGAAAGGCACCGGGATAAGTTATTCTTGCACGTCTCATAGTTTTATTATATCATTTTTTGACAAAACTTGCACATTTGCACCCACCGTCCCCAATATTTTTTTGGCTCCATCCTTGCTGCGACTGCCACCGGAAATCTTCCTGGCTACAACAAAACAGCGAATGTTACGTTCTGAGTGGTTGTTTGTAAGGGAGACATTTCTATGGAGCAGCGCAGTGATAAGATTGGTGTTCTGATTACTGATCCGAGTTTGAATTTAGAACGGATGAATGTGCTCAACCTGCCAAATGGTAGAAAAATAAAAATAATCTAACCAAATGGTTGACAGATTTTCTAATTTATGCTAATTTGGCTGATTACTGCCATGTAATGGCATAGTGAACTCTCAGCAAAAAGAAAACGCTGCTGAATGGGACGTGTTATCATGATAATAGGTAATAATAGCATAAAAGAAGACAATATCACCGAACAGGCGGTTAAATTAATATTGTCCTGCAATGACGAAGAATTAAAACGCCTGCGGTTAAGGGATGTTGCAAAAGCAGTCGATACATTCGCTGCTCTTCTATATATAAAGTTTATAATCGAACACAAGATTACTTTTAATAGACTTGTGGAAAGGGAAAAGATACACCGGGCCATATTTTACTTAGATGAAAACCCGGGTTTAAAAATCGAAGATTTATCGAAAAAGTTGGGATTTCCAGCTATTCCTGTATTTGAAGAGAAATTTGAGAAATATTTACTGGTCAAACCGGAGAGATACAAGAGATTGGTAATGATAAGAAATAGCGCTTCATAATAGATCAGGGAGCAGCTATCCAGTTATACTTATTTTGTTACCTGTAAGCCGCGCCCCTTTTCCACTACTTCGATTTTCCCCATATCCATTTTAATAATCTTATCCGCTACATCAAAATAGTGGTCATCATGAGTAATGGCAATAACAATCTTGCCTTCTTTTTTCATACGCATTAAAAGATCACGGTAAAAAAACTTTCTAAATTCCGGGTCCTGGTCGGCGGCAATCTCGTCAAATAAGTAAATAGGAGCTCCCTCTAAATAACACTGCAAGAGAGCCAATCTTTTTCGCTGCCCTCCAGAGAGATCGATGGTACTAAAGGCATTATCTTCTATTCCTAATTTATCTTTTAATTTTAACGTTTCCAGGTATCCCGTCACCTCATTATCTCTTCCTTTTAAATCCACATTATACAATTTCCTGTACAGGTGATAATTACTAAAAACGGCTGAGAAATACTCTCCCAACCGACCTTCTTCGTGCCCTTTACCATCGATGCTTATTTCCCCCTGGCTGGGTATATATAAACCGGTCAGGACTTTTGCCAGTGTCGATTTACCGCTGCCGTTACCGCCGACGATAAAAGTAATTTCGCCTTTTTTCGCTTCAAAATCTAAGGGGCCTAAGCAAAATCTTTCGTCCTGGTTTTCACTCTCATATTCATATAGGATATTCCGCGCTTTAATACATTCCACTGATTGGGGCCTGGATTGGAACTTTTCTAAAAGTTCAGCGTCCATATTAGCCGGTATGGCTGCTTCAAAACTTTTTACCCGGTTCCAGGCAACCCTGATCTGTACGATATCCGGGATGGAGTTTAAAATAGCGTTTATGGGGCCGATCAGGTACAACATGGCCATAACAAAACTCATTAAGGTAAAAACACTGATGGTTGGAAAAATTCTTGGAATGGCAAATACAACAGACCCCAATACGATAATCAACAATGATTCTCCGACTAAAAAGGCATTGATGAATTTAATAATAGCAGTGGAACTCTTATCACGAAATTCCCCACAGCTCTTTTCCAAATCGTCTTTATATTCCCTTTTTTTATTTATTTGCAGGCACAATTCTTTAAAACCATCTAACAGCCCGTTTAAGAGTCCCATGTAAACATTGCGGGTATCCCTGGCGGCTTCGAAGAAAATCCGGGCCCTGTCACTGACAGCGCCGTAAAGAAAGCCGATGCCGGCTATAACCACCAGGACCACAACGGTAGCCCAGAAGGCAATGGTGGCCAGGTATGCAAACACACCTAAGGTGGTGATGGAACTGGTAATAATACGCACCAGGACATTAGCGGAATTACCGATCTGCCCGGTATCGTCGTTTAATGTGGCAAACACCCTGCCCCTGTCCAATTTCTCAAATTTCTGGAAAGAGGTTAAAAAGGTTTTTTCTACTAATCTCATACGCAGATCGTATACGATATCAAAAGTGATTTTCACCAATTTTGTCTGTAGTATCTTGCGTCCCATGATATAGAGCAGGAAAGCCAGGGAAAAATAATATATTTGATAGACCAATTCAATATTACTAAATAGGGCGCTGGTAACCAAAAATATGATCATAGCATTCGCGCCTCCGGCCAGCAGGCTCAAGAGAACAACTAAGGGAACCGACCTGACATACTTATTTTTTTGGGGAAAAAGGGTTGATAGGAAGTATCCGATGTAACACAAACCCATCGCTAACAGTACCGATATAACCGCTGTATAAAAACTGATGGGCGACCAAACCAGGGCTGTTTTCCAATTAACGCCGGAAATAGCATAGGGTACCAGGTAAATGGCTGCCAGGAAGGGCAGCAAAACAATTATAGCTGCCAGGAATTTGAGGAATCGCAGCAGGCTAAAACCGGCGAAATTGCGTCTTCCCTTAATGAGATCATAGGGGATAGAGAGCAAGAACAGGACAACAGCGAGAAGAAATAGAGCAGTTAGAAACGAAAGCACTGAAGCAGCCTTATCGGTACTATCGGTTAGAAGAACATCAGGCGCTTCCACATCTTCCCCGGTCAGGGAGTCTATGATAAACCGGCCGATGGCCCCGGTATAACTACTGTTGGAATTAGCCAGGACCGCAACCCCTATCTTATCTTTAGGTTTAAAACCTACATAAGTGGTAAAATTCGGGTTTAAACCGCCGTGATCTACCAGGTCGCTGCCATCGAGATGAATATACCAGCCCATGCCGTAAGAGGTAAAATTATGCTGTGCCGGGGGGACGCTGTTGTCTCTTTTGTGGGTTTCTCGAATGGCCGGGTAAAGGGCAGCGCCGGTTTCTTCCTCGATCAACCCCATCTGCCACTGCAGCCAGCGGGCCATATCTTTGCCGTTTGATAAAATATAACCGGCGGGTGTGTTGCCCCGGAAAACCGGGGCATCATATTTCCGTGCCGAAAAAAAACCGATTCTATATCCCGCGGCTTTAGGCGCCGGGGGCTGCTTCTCCTGCGCTCCTACGATGGTATTATTCAATGCTAAGGGAAGCAAAATATTTTCAGTCATATACTCTTCGTAACTTTTCCCTGAGACTACCTCGATTACAGCGCCGATAACATCATAATTGATGGTGGCATATTCATAATGAGTGCCGGGAATTTCGCTCAATTCTATACCTTCTAATTTCCTTACAGCCTGCTGCAAAGCGTCCGCTGCACTGGATTCGGGGATTAGCGCAATAGTCTTAAAGGGGATACCGCCGGTATGGTGCAGCAATTGCCTCAAAGTAACGGGGTACTTTTTACCTTCATATTTTGCATAAAACCAGGGTAAATATTTCGATACCGGCGCATCCAGGTCTATAAGTCCTTTTTCCCGGCACTGCTGTACTGCCAGGGCTGTAAAGGCTTTACTACAGGAGCATAGTTCAAACATCGTACCTGGAGTGACGGGCAGCTTATTTTTTACATCGGCATATCCGAATCCTTTCATATATACCGGTTCATTACCCTCTACTATCACAAGGCTTAGTCCGGGGATATCCCCTTTCTTCATTAAGGCGCGAACGTCCTTGTCGATTTTGGCAAAAAACTTCTCTTTGTCTTTCCTATCCGCACTTAAGTTTATACTGGAGACAACTGCCAAAAAAATCAAAAAAACAACCGGGAACTTTAATCTAAAAATATCTCTTTTTTTCACTGTTTTCTCTCCTTATTCGTATTTCAGGGTTTCAGCCGGGTTTGTTAATGCCGCTTTTATTGTCTGGTAACTCAAGGTTAACAGCGAGATAAATAAAGCCAAAAAACCTGAGAAAATGAATATTTCAATACCTATACCGGTTCTAAAATGAAAGTTTTGCAGCCAGCGATCCATAGCAAAATAGGCCGCGGGCCAGGCAGCGATGTTGGCAATAAGTATCCACTTGCTGAATTCTTTTGTCAGCAGGAACACGATACCGGGAATCGATGCGCCGAATACTTTGCGAATGCCGATCTCCTTTGTTCTCTGCTCAGCGGTGTATGAAGCCAGGCTGAACAGACCCAGGCAAGCAATCAAGATAGATAAAACGGAAAATAGGGTAAATAATTGTCCTGTACGTTTCTCATCGCGATAAATTTTTTCGATTTCATCCTCTAAGAAAAAATAATCGAAAGGTTTGTCCGGGACGAATTTTTTCCATTGGTTTTCTAAAAACTTTAAAGCTCCGGCAATTTTACCGGGATTCGCCCGAACAGATATAAAATCCGGCCGGCCTTCACTAATAAAGAGCATAACCACGGGGTTGATCGGGTTGTGCAGGGACTCGAAATGAAAATCCTCGAGAACCCCGATCACTTCATAAACATCTTTATTATGTCTTAGACGTTTACCGGTGTGGTCCGACCAGCCGAAAGCCCGGGCAGCGGCTTTATTTACAACAGCGCTGGAAGACTCGGCCTGCGCCGATCTTTCATTGGAAAAATAACGGCCCGATGCCATTTTCAATTTGAGAGTATCGACAAAATAGGGATCGGTGCAGCAAAAATTCAAAGCCTGCACCTGCCGGTCTTTCCCTTCCGGTTGAAATATCTTGCTGCCGAATTCCTTTCCCGGCAGGAAGGAAGAAGCGGAAGCGCTGATGATGTCGGGAGACTGTTTTATTTCATGGATAAATGATTCTAAGCGGTTGGCAATCACCGCTGTTTTTTTGATGACGATCAGGTTTTCTTTGTCAAAGCCTAATTCCCTTTCCTGGATATAGGAAAACTGGCTGTAAACTATAAATGTACAGATTAACAAACCGATGGATATGGCGAATTGGAACATCACCAGGACGCTGCGCAGTCCTGATTTCCTCATCCCCATACTGGCTTTCCCCTTCAAAACCTGTACCGGTTGGAACGAGGAAAGGTAGAATGCCGGGTAACTTCCTGCCAGTATTCCGACAGATAGGGCCGCGGCGATCAGGCCGGGGAGAATCATCCAACTGCCGAACAGGCTGAATGTCAACTCTCTTACCGCCAGTTTACTAAATAAGGGGAGCATAATGTAGACGGTAATTACAGCCAGGACAAAGGCAACCATACTCATCAAGATAGATTCCACTAAGAATTGCCGGATCAACTGGCGCCGGTCGGACCCCAGGACTTTCCTAATGCCTACTTCTCTTGCTCTTCTCGTTGAAGTAGCTGTGGCCAGGTTCATAAAATTGATGCAGGCAACGACCAAAATAAAGATGGCAATGAGCATCACGATATAAACGTACATTATATTCCCATTTTCTCCAAACTCTCCTTCTAAGTGAGAATGAAGATGGATGTCCGTGATGGGCTGCAAATGGAATCCTAAGCGGTTACCGGCTGAAAAAAACTGCTCTAAAGAAATACCCATGGTTTTTTTCATACGAGGGCCCATATATTTACGAATGACTTCGGGGAATTTTTCTTCTAATTTTTTATAGGGGTAGTCTTTTTGTAAGACGATATAGGTGGTAATGGACGTGGTCACCCAATCGGTACTCTTCATAGGGCCGATATTTACCGACGATGCCAAAAAATCAAAATGGAAATGGCTGGTGGCAGGGAGCTTATCTATAATACCTGTTACTTTATAAACCCGGCCTTTGTCTAATTCCAGCATCTTGCCCATGGCCTCATCTTTGCCGAAATATTTCGCTGCGGTTTCTTTAGTAAGAACTAAGGAGTTGGCTAAACTCAAAGCTGTTTTAGGGTCACCCTGGGCTAACCGGAAGCTGAATACATCGAAAAAATTTGCATCCACATAGATGAGACGGTCTTCATTAAAAAGATTATCTTTATAGCGCACCGCTGTACTTTTTCCCGGTACGTAGAACCTGACGTAGTCCAGTATGTAGGAATAATCGTTTACCAGGGCGGGTCCCATAGGCGCGGGGGTGTGGACTTGATCGAATTCATGGTTACCGAGACGGCCTTTAAGGGCAATACGGTATATTTGGTCGGCTTTATCATGGAAGCGGTCATAACTCAATTCATGCTGCACGAAAACCATAATCACCAGGCAGCAGGCTATGCCGATGGCAAATCCTGCAATATTAATAAACGAATAACCTTTATGGCGGAGAATATTCCTTAAGGCAACTTTCAAATAACTCTTAAACATGGTAACCTCCTTACCGGTAATTTATCTTACTGTATCTTGTTTCACATTTTTTAGAAAATCTTCGATGAATTCTATACCTTTACGGCTGCTTTCCTGCTCCCTGAAAACCTGCTGCATTTCTTTTATAGAGTGTTGGATAGTGTCGTCGTGTAATACGCCGTCGATAAGCTTGTTCAACCTGGGGGGATTTATTTTTTTTATATTTTCCCGGAGTCCCAAATTATGATACGCTATCCTGGCGGCGTAACCGGGTTCATCGTTCCGGTTGGGAAACACGATCAAAGGTACGCCGAAATAGATGGCCTCCCTTATAGTGCCGAACCCGGCGTGGCAAATGATTAAGGACGTATGGGGGAAAATCTGCATATGAGGCACCCATTTGTAAAGGAAAATGTTTTCCGGGAGCGGTTTGAATGTTTCGATGTCTTTCTCATTACCGATCTGGAAAATGAGCTGGGTTTCGGGCCGCTGCTTCATTACTTCGATTATAGAACCATACAATTTATCTCTTAAATCACATTCATCGGCGTAAGAACCGATAGTGAAGTAAATAATGGGTTTCTCCTTATCGATGCTCCTCCAGTCGAAGGGGTCCTCCCGGCGATGGGGTAAAATACTGGTGCCTGCATAACAACGGGGGACTGTGGTGGGCAGGCGGGGAAAATCGAATTCCCGCGGCGATAGAACTAATTCCGGTAACAAGAGCCGCGGCAGTAATGCAGTTTCCCGGAGCCGTCCGCCAAGTTTTTTTATTTCTTTTTTGCTCTTATAAAAGGAGAATATACTGAGAGATAAGCTCCAACTGAGAAATAAACGCCAGTCCCGGAACACGTTCGCCAGCAGGCGGATGCTCCAGGCGGTGATGTTCACGACGCGGTTTAACAGCCCGCCCAACTTATAACCGGGAATAATACCGGTAAATGTAGGTGGGACGACAGAATTACGAATCGTTATCAGGCTAAAATTAACATTTAGAATGGGAATTCCTAACTTAAGAAAAGGAATTGAAAAATACACCATCAGCGGTCCAAGCAGTACTAAGTCGGGGACATCGGCCGCGACAATTTCCTCGAGTCTTTTGAGCAGGTCCCGATGGACTTTTACTATCGTGCGGTTTCTCCAAATTAAGCTCCCCAAAGGTCCAGGCATCTTGCCGTCTTTTTTCCTTATCTTCGTTCTATAATACTTGAGTCTTTCATTTATAAAATCGTCTTCATAGGACTTATACTCGAAGCCATTATTAACAACAGGTTTCTCAAAATTCGACGGGCCGAGATAGACCACACGGTATCCACGAGCTATTAGGTCTTGCGATAGTTTTAAAGTGGCATTTATTGCCGACCATTCGTGGTAAACAACCAACATAATCGTTTTTCTTTTTTTTTCCTCTTTACTTTTATTCATACTTCAACATTCCTCTATACTATTTCCGCCCGGCATGCATACATGCGATCGAAGTTCGCGCTTCGATGTTTAGCATACCAAAACGAAGAAACTCCAATAACTGGGGATAAGAGACCCATTTATGATTTTCCGATGATTCGATCTCTTCGTCGATTTCTATCACCATATACCTGTTTCGATAGTGATAGAACCGTCCGCCTTCTTCAGATAAAAGGGCATCATACTTAACCTGATCCGGTTTTGCATTTAAAAAATAAGACCTGTAATATGAGTTACCGTCAACATTGTGATAAGAACACTGCACCGTAGGCGTCATATAAATTTCGTCGATGTTGCCGGGTTCGATTTTGCCCTGCACGAGATAATGGTCGATGCCGTTAATCTTTTTTTTGATAAATCCTACCAGGCCGGGCTGCGTCTCTTTCATAATCGGCTGCGTCCACCGGTTTACTTCCCTGGAATCGGAAGAGGTTCTCACTGCTATAATTGAAAAATATTTACCTGCTTCATGGGCAATTTTATCTTCTCTTATTTCCCATCCGGTGACATTTTTGAGCGGCATCAACTTAATTTCAGATTTATATTTTATTTTTAGATTGGTGATCCAATTCGTAATCTCTATAGTCCTGTGCGCTGAATTGGCCGGGTCGAAATCGGCGCAGGTTAAATAACATGAGAGCACAGACCTGGCATTCATATTAACAAGATTATCCTGCCCTAAAAGATGTTGAAGGTGCGACTCTTTTACCCAACAAAAATTGTCCGTTAATTCTATTTTTTCATCGATCTCGACAACGATATTGCGATTCCGCTTCTGGAAAAAACGCCCGCCTTGTTCCGACTGCAAACTGTCAACCAGTATCCTGGAGGGCGGGGCTTCGAAAAAATATTCCAGGAAAGCGGTTTTCTTCCCGCTGTGTACACGGGTATAATTACTCATGGTGGCCTGTACCGTGGGCGATAACTGCAGCCGGTTGACATTGCCGGGCTCCATTTTGGCCTGCAGTAAAAAATAACGCTCCCCGGCGATTTTTTTAGTCAGGATTCCCAATACCCCTATTTCCGGCTGGTTGATAATGGGCTGCTCCCAGGTTTTGTTATTCTGCGGGTTGGTGATGCGGAGACCTTCTACTAAAAAAAATTTCCCCGATTCATGACGCAGGTTCCCGGTAGATTTATCGAAATACCATTTGTCTAATTCCGAAAAAGGAATTTCTTCCACTTTCGATGATTCTTTACTTAATTGTTCCCGGTACCACTTTAATATTTTTTCCATTGTTCTCTTTTTTGATTTATATTCTGGGCTGCAAAGGCTCAGGTTACTTTTTTTAGTACATCGATGACTAATTCCTGGTCTTCATAGGAGAGTGTGGGGTACATGGGCAGGGAAAATATTTCAGCGGCCAATTTTTCAGTAACAGGTAAACTACCTTCTTCATAACCTAAAAACTTATACCCTTCCATCAGGTGGATGGGATATGGGTAACTGATATTAACGAATATATTATTCTCTTTCAGCTTCTCCATGATTTTTTCCCGTTGGGGATGTCGAACTACATAAACATAATAAGTATGACGATTGTATTCATTCTCATCAGGTAACGTCAAAGATGTGCCCGACAACTCGTTTTTGTAGATGTCGGCTATTTTTCTCCGGCCGGCGATATACTCTTCTAAGTGTCCCAACTTACCTAACAGGATGGCGGCTTGCAGCTCGTCCAACCGGGAATTGTAACCGTGATACTCGGAATAATATTTCCTGCTCACCTGGGGTTTCCCGTAACTTACGATACCGTAAAACCTTAAGCCATGCACCGATGCGAATAATTCCTCGTTATCGGTAACTACCATACCGCCGTCGCCATAAGCGCCCAAAGTTTTTGTGGGATAAAAAGAAAATGCAGAGATATCCCCCAGGGAACCGGCTTTTTTCCCTTTGTACGTGGCGCCGTGCGCCTGGGCGCAGTCTTCGACTACTTTTAAGTTATGTTTAGCGGCTATCCTGTTGATTTCATCCATATCGGCGCATTGTCCGAACAAGTGCACCGGCATTATGCATTTAGTCTTCTCGGTTATAGCCCCTTCCAATCGGGTGACATCCAGCATATAATCTTCTTCCTTTACGTCTACGAATACGGGAACAGCGCCGGTTTGCACGATGGCCGATACAGTGGGTATGGCGGTATTGGATACGGTGATAACTTCGTCGCCTTCCTTAATACCTACAGCCCTTAAGGACAGGGTCAAGGCATCGGTGCAAGTGCCGACTCCGGCTCCATATTTACTGTCACTATAACGAGCGAACTGCTCTTCAAAGGCTTTTAAATTCTCGCCGAACACTAAGGTGCCGGAAGACAATACTTTTTCTACAGCGTCTAAGATTTCCTTTTTTTCCGCTTCATATTCTTTCAAATAACCCCAAACAAATATTTTTTTCATTTTATTTCTCCTGTATTAGAAATTAAAAAACTTTCGATGGTTTCGTCTATACCTTTTTCCAACATATAAAAAGGCCGCCAGCCCGAGACCTCCGAAAACCGCCGGGTATCGGCTGTGAAATTCCGATATTCGATATCATGCATACCGGCGGGCGGTTCTACGTGTTTAACGGCCGGCCGCGGCCGGCCGAGCTTCTTTACCCGGTCGGCAATCAGGTTAATCGCTGCGGCAATAGTATACCCCCGGCCACTGCCGATTATAAAGTGTTTTCCTTTTAACTTTTCCACTTTTACCGCAGCGCTCAAAAAAGCATTCACTACGTCGCTAATATAGATATAATCGCGGATGGAATCTCCCTGGCCATAAATAGTCAGGTCTTCGCCATTTAAGGCCCGGCGCATCATCAGGTTGAGAATACCGCGGTCTGCGCTGCCGCTTTTTGGACCCGGGCCATACACATTGGGTAAACGTATACTTACGCCGGCGATAAAACCCTTGTCCGAATAGTATTTTAAATAGTTTTCCGCCATTATATTGTGAAGATCATAAATGGTTACGGGATCATCCGCACGATCCTCATTTACCGGGACTTCTTTTGTGATCCCGGCGACGGTTACTGTTCCCGAAAATACAATGGCGGGCTTATGTTTACCTTTCCGGCACACATCCAGCATCAACTGCATGGGCAGTACGTTTATTTCATAATCCGCCAATTGATTATCTTCCGCGAAATAGGCGCTGGTCTGACCGGCAAAATGATACACGATATCGATCCCCGGCAGGACCTTTTCCCAGGTCTCCCGGCGGCGGATATCACCGGCGGCATCCTTTACCCGGGCCCGGCCCCCAGGCTCCGGTAAATCCTTTTTCCTGCTCAAACGAATAATAGTACAGTCAACTTCCTTGAGGGCTTCGGTTAGGCGAGAGGCAATAAATCCACCGGCGCCGGTAACCAGTATTCGCTTGCCGGAAAAAAACTCTTTCACAGCTTGAGATAAATTATTTTTCGTATTCATAATTAATATCGGCATCTGCCAGGGACTGGTTTTGGGCGTCTTTTTCCGAAATAATAGGCTCCTGTGACGGCCATTCGATATTGATTTCCGGGTCGTTCCAGATAATTCCCCGCTCACAATCCGGTGCCCACTCCTCTGTGCAGTAATAAGCCACTTCCGAATCTTCGGTCAATACGCAGTATCCATGGGCAAAACCCACCGGGATCCACAATAAATTCTTCTTCTCGGCGGAAAGCACCTGACCTACCCATTTTCCGAAATTGGGAGAACCCCGGCGAATATCTACAGCTACATCAAAAACTTCACCTACAACAGCCCGCACCAACTTCCCCTGCGGTTTCGGGTTCATCTGGTAATGCAAGCCCCTGATAACATTTTTCCGGGAACAAGTGTGACTGATTTGCACGAACCGGTCGGTAAGCCCCCACTCCCGGAAAATGGAGTCTTTAAATACCTCCATAAAAAATCCCCTTTTGTCGGGATAACGGTCCGGCTGCACGGACACCACATCGGGAATTGCTAATTTTGTAAAATGAAATGCCATTTTTAACTCCTTCTCTCTTAAATTTTTATTTAAAGTTCATGATAAGGATTTCCTGTCTCTTTTAAAATCTCTTTGAACTTATTTTTACTGTTTTCGTCTTTAAAAAACCCATGGTTTTTGATAAGATTACTGTGCGGCAGGCCTAACTTTTCCCTGGTTCTTTCATAATCTTCGCAAATTGCTTTTGAATAATTATAGTAATCTTTCCAGGTGTATTTATCCATAAAATCATAAACGAAATAATAATTGTACCTGGGCTTAAAGTGCATATATTCACCGACAGCCAGCATATTATGACCATGCGGATGACTCTGGGGAACTTTGGAGAGCATGTAAAAATTAAAATCTTGGTGTTTTCTCATCAGCCGGTATTCAACGCTGTTTTCCATGTCGTATGCCAATTCCGCTTCATCGAGACAACTATTGACACAGCGGTATTCGGGGTATTTTTCCAGCATCTCTTTAATGACATTTATCATCCCTCTCCTATTTTCAACAGACTTCTTCGCCCTGTAATTGGAGTAAAGGGTTAAAGAAACCGGCCTTATGGAGGACATCATTATGTCTAAGTCGTTCCTGCTGATCTCCAGGTCTTTAAGGGTATCGGTGTCTAAAAAGAAAATAAGATCGGTATTGCTTATTATATCGTATCGATCTAACTGGCGGAAAATATAATTCAGTTTGGCCCGGTTCACTACGAAACGGTTTTCCTTTTCCAGGACCCTCTTATCTAAAGTTTGCACTCCCAGCGATACATAACGAAATCCATATTGGCCGAAGAGATCGATGTGTTCCTCGGTTATGGTATGAGGAGAGGCTTCCGTTGTTTTTAACGGGATGTCCTTAAAATTAGGTATCTGCTCGTAAATCCCTGCCAGGATGTCGGCGTCTCCAACGGTGGGGGTGCCTCCGCCAAAATATACCTGGTCGAATTTTACATTCTCCAGCGTATGCTTGTACTGCTCGATCTGCCGGGGGATAATCTTGTGGTAAAAGGTATTGAGCTCCTCCTTAGAAGAGGGCACTTTGGAACCATATACGCAGTAATTACATTTCCGCAAACAAAAAGGGGTGTGCATATAAAAAACATTCTGCCATTTATTTTCGATTAAAAACAATCTATTAAATAGATCTACAAGGTTTTTTTCAGAATCTGTCACAATAACGCCTCCTAAAATTCTAAATTACAGGATACAAATCAAAACATGCAAATTAAAACATGCAAGTTAAAATTTACAAATCAAAACTTACAAATTATTAACAAATCACCACCGGACTACCGGTTCGATTTTTCTACTACAAATCGAACTCGATTTCCGGCACTGCTGTTTCCCGGTTCTTACCCGGATCTTCCACCGCGGTGTGCAGCAGCTTTTTGTACTGGTCGAATTCATTATAAAATTCCCGGGCTAAACTCATCGTCTCCTGCGCTTTTCCATAATCGATGCTTTTGCGGGCAAAAGTCTCACAATAATCGCACTTGACGCAGTTAAAGTCACAAAAATTTTTATTTTTATAGAAAGGTTCCAGGAAACCGTCCAATTTTTTGTTATCCACATATATCGAAAAACTGGTCAACTTAGCAAACATGGTTATCAGGTCCATTAAATTACCGTCGAAACTTTCACTGAGATAACACTCCGCGGTTTTTACGGGGTCGCCTCCCTGGGTATAGGTGTGCCGGCCCTGTAATTTAAAGTATTCTATGCCCACATCGCTGTAATGTTTCAAGTCCTCGGGCCTGATCCAACTGAGTTTTAATAAATTACTCCTGTCTTTGAACTGCTGCAGTACGCAGCGGTGTTCAAAAAAATTAACACATACATCGTTGACTGTACCTAAAGCTTCACTGGAAATCATATTGTAATGAAACATGCGGTAGATACAATTTAAATCGCATAACTGGTTGGCTAAAATTTCTACCCTGCCGTCGAAAGCCTCCCGGATATCCTTTATAGTGCTGAATTTCCGGTTGATCGACTCATCCAATACGATCTGCGAAGCACCCAAAGATTTATAAAACATCGCTTTGCTAACGTTATTAACACGGCAAATAGTGGATACGCGAATCTTAAAATCCGGGTTGGTTTCACGAACCAACTCCATCAAAGAAGGTATGGATACGGTCAGACAGCGAACCCCGACTTCATAAAGCCGGTTTAAAAATTTTTTGATCTCGATTACACCTTCCCTGGTGAATTCTTTATTGGCGATATACGAGGGATTAAGCGTGTAATTATAATCGATGCCTTTTTCCCGCGAATATTCGATGTATTCCTGTAAGTCGTCCAGGCCGGTCTTAAGCATCTGCCTGACTAACCTGCCGGAACCGAAAACATTGCCGGTAGTTACACATCCATAGGTTTCACTAACCCGGGAATTTTTATATTTCTTGTTCAACTCGTCATATTTGTCGATTGTCTCTTTCTTAAAATCCGCGGGGATACTAAAATGTTTCATCACAATCTCCTGTTTTTTTTCATTTTATTTAAAGAAAAACATTGCCTCCGGCGGCCCTGCCGGGGGCCAAACTTTTGAAAA